>JAXDMH010000191.1:0-4870 GCA_034666225.1 Myxococcales bacterium | reverse complement strand
GCCAGAACCACGGCGTTGTACACCGCCAGTCCGGCAAAGGCGACGCCGACGATGACGCGCAGGCTGTGCGGCGCATCGGGCGCGATCAGCAGCCCGCCGCTGGTCAAAAACAGCAGCGCCAGCACGTTGACGCCCATGATCAAGAGGACCGTGGCCACGCCCCGCAACACCGGCACCGCCCTGGCGCGGTGAACGAAATAGACGATGGCGCCCTGGCCGACGTTGTAGTTGATGGCGGCCAGCAGATAGGTGGCTCCTCGGACCAGGAGGATCTGCCCATAAGAAAACTTGGCCAGGAACCATCCGAAGGTCTTCCACATGGCGAAGGAATCGCCCAGGTAGATACAGCCGAAGAGCAGCACGCTCGCCGGGACGGTCCAGGGCGCGGCGGAGCGGGTGGCCGCCCAGACCTGCGAAAACGGCGTACGCCAGAACAGCCAGGCCAGAAGGCCGATGGTGATGCTCCAGGCTGCCGCCTTGGCCAGCTTGCCGCGCATGAAGAGGCCCGCTTCCTACCACGAACCCTGCCGCTTGGCGCGGGTGCTCGGCGTCTTTCGAAGTCGCCCTAGAATCCGTGAAGGGCGTTGTACACGGCGGCGGCGGCGCCACACGACAGCGCGGCGATCAGCGTGGCCGTGGCCAGGCTGCCGGCCGACGGTCGGCGCCGGGGCGTTCGGGGCGTGCGGGGTGTTCGTGTTCGGGCGGCGGCGATCAGCTCGTCGGCGCGTCCCACGATGTCTTCGCCCGCGCTGGCGGCAGCGGCGGCGGCGAAGGCGATCAGGCGGCGGCTGGCGCTGCGGCACTGATCGATGGCGGTGCCCATCTCGGCGACGCTGCCGAAGCGGCGGTCCGGATCTTTCTCCAGGGCGCGCATGACGATGGCATCGACGTCGGCGCCGATGTCCAGGTCGGGGCGGCGCTGGCGCAGCGGCATCGGTCTGTCCTGGATGTGCTTGTTGACCACGTCGACCACGGAGGTTCCCTGGAAGGGAGGCGTTCCAGTCAGCGCGTGGTACATCACGCAGCCGAGGGAATAGACGTCCGAGCGGTGATCGCCCGGCTGGGCCAGGGCCAGCTCCGGCGACATATAGGTGGAACCGCTGCCCAGCTGTCCCGAGCCGGTCTCGCCCTCGTCCAGGCCGGCGGTGGTCAACTGGGCCACGCCAAAGTTCAGCAGCTTGACGAAGTCGCGCGTGCCGGCGCGCGGGGTGAGAAAGACGTTTTGGGGCGTGAGGTCCCGGTGAACGATGCGGTGTTCGTGCACGGGACCGAGCGCGGTGGCGATCTGGCGGACGATGGATTTTGCGCGCGGCCAGGGCAGAGCCACCTCTCGCGCCAGCAGCGTGTCCAGGTCTTCGCCTTCCAGAAATTCCATCGCCACGAAAACGAAACCGTCGGGCGATTGGCCGCAGCAGAAGATCTCCGCGATGTTTTCGTGGCCGATGCGGGCGATGGTGCGCGCCTGGTCCAGAAATTCGCGCAGCACGTCCGGCCGCCGCACCTCGGGCAGGATGACCTTGAGGGCGACGTTCCGGTTCACCAGCAAGTGTTCGGCACAGTAAAGGCCGGCCACGCCGGACTGGCCCAGCTTGCGAACGATCCGGTAGCGATCGGAAACGACGCGGCCAATCAGCGCGTCAGGCTTCCCTAGAACATCCGGGTGTCGATGCTGCATTCGCGTCGTCATCCCGCACGCGGTGGCGCGCGAAGGCCACCAACTTAGTGCGATCGGCCGTAGCGTGCAAGACAGAGTTTTCCCTGGAAAATGCGGCTCCGCGGCAACCGGCGCGGGTCCAACCGGCGGTCAGGGATCGGGGGTGAAACGGGCGGTCGGAATGATGACGAAATTGGTGGTGCTCATGCTGCTGGGCTCGGCGATGCTGGCCCAGGAGAGGTGAGCCTGGGCCCAGCCGGTGTTATCGAAGAAGTCAATGCGGATGGGCACAGGGACGTTCGCGGTCAGAGTGATGGCGCTGCTTGATGTGAACGTCAGATCGCCGCCCACTGTCGTGGCGTGGTTGAGGCCAGGAACGACCGTTCCATTGATGAACACGGCGATGCCGTCATCGCTGAGGGTCCGGAAAAAGTAATCGCCGGTATTTCGGGCGGTCAGGGTGCCGGTCCAGCGCACGGTGAAGCCGTCGGCGGGCCAGGTCCCGTCAGACGGGAACGGCGAGCTGTTGCCAAAGCCAAGGGTGGCGTCGGTGGTGGGGAAGTCGACGTTCGGATCGACGCGCGTGTTGGCCGGCGTTCCGGCCCAGGTGGTGTTCTTGAAGTACTGGCCCTTAAGGCCACCGCAGATCGCGGCAAAGCACTTGTTGGTGCCCGAGCAGTCGGCGCTGGTCACGCAATTGGTGAGGCACCCGGTTCCGTTGCACACGTAATCGCCGCACGACGTGGCGGCCGCCGTCTGGCAAGCGTGGGCGGCGCTGCAGGTCCGCGCCGGGGTGAAGGAGTTGCCGGAGCACACCGCGGCCATGCAGGTTGTCCCCGAGGCGTACTGGCGGCAGTTGCCGCCGCCGTCGCAGGTGCCGTCGGTGCCGCAGGTGGCGGCGCCCTGATTGGTGCACTGGGTGGTCACCACCGGCGGCTGCCCGGCCGCCACGTTCTTGCACGTGCCGACGCTGTTCATGATGTTGCACGCCACGCAGGTGGTGTTGCAGGCCGTGTCGCAGCAGACGCCCTGGGGAGAACAGAAGCTCGACACGCACTCGGGGCCGGTGGTGCACGTCGCGCCGTTGGACTTGCCGCCGCCGCAGACGCCGTTCAGGCAGACGCTGGGCGACACGCAGTCAGCGTTGCTGCTGCAGCTGTTCTTGCACATGGCGTTGGCGCCACAGTTGAACGGCTTGCACGAGGTCTGGCTGCCCGGCTGACAGGCGCCCGAGCCGTTGCAGGCGCCGGCCGCCACCACGGTGTCAGTGGCGCAGGTCGCCTGGCTGCAGGTGGTCCCGGCGGCGTATTGCTCGCAGCTGCCGTTGCCGTCGCAAAGACCGTCCCGCTTGCAGCTGGGCGCGCCGTCGTCGGGACAGGCCCCGTTCGAGGCGCCGTGCGCCGGGATGGGGGTGCAGGTCCCGGCGGCGGGGACTGGCAGGGCGCAGGAACGGCAGGCGCCGCTGCAGGCGCTGGCGCAGCAGACCCCTTGCTCGCAGAAGCCGGAGGCGCACTGGGCGGCGCTGGTGCAGCCGGCGGCGAGATCTTTCTTCTTGCAGAGGCTGTCGATGCAGCTGTTGGGGGCGGTGCACTGGCCGTCGGTGGTGCACGTCGTGCGGCAGACGTTGTTGGCGGTGTCGCACTGAAAATTCCCCGGGCAGGTGGTGGCGTTAATGGCGACGCAGACGCCCGCGCCGTCGCAGCTTCGCGCCGCCGTGAACGACGCGCCCACGCAGGCGGCGGCCACGCACTGGGTGGCCGCGCTGTACAGTCGGCAGGCGCCTTTTCCGTCGCATTTGCCGTCGGTGTTGCACATGGCGGCGCCCTTGTCGGCGCAACGCTGCTGGGCATCGCTGCCGCCGTCCGGAACCGCCGAACATTTGCCCAGGCTGCCCGCCACCGCGCAGGACATGCAGGTGCCGGCGCAGGCCGTGCTGCAGCAGACGCCCTGGGCGCAGGTGCCCGTGCTGCACTCGCCGTCGCCGCCGCAGGTGCTGCCGACCGGCTTCTTGCCGCAGCTTCCGTTGACGCAGACGTTTCCCGTCGAGCAGTTCGAATTGACGGTGCAGCTCATCAGGCATGCCGCGCTGGCCGCCGCGCAGCTGAAGGGGGCGCAGTCCTGCGTGCTTCCCGGCTGGCAGGCTCCCTGACCGTTGCAGCGGCTGGACAGCGTCTGGGTCGCCCCGGTGCACGAACCCGTGCCACAGATGGTCCCGTTGACGTAGAGGCGGCAGGCCCCGGCGCCGTCACACTGACCGTCGGTGCCGCAGGTGTTGGCGCCGGCGTCGGTACACTGGTTCAGCGGATCCTGGCCGGCCGGCACCGACGTGCAGGTCCCGGCAAGATTGGGCAGGTTGCAGGAACGGCAGCCGCCCGTGCACTGCCGGTTGCAGCAGACACCCTGCTGGCAGAACCCGGTCGCGCATTCGCTCTGGTCCTGGCAAGCGGCTCCGCCCGCCTTCTTGGCGCAGGTGCCGCCGATACAGAAGAAGTCGGTGGCGCAATCGGCGGACGTCGTGCACGCGGTCAGGCAGGTGCCACCGGTGCCGCAGGCGAACGGCTCGCAGGGCCGGGTCACGCCGGCCTGGCAGACGCCGGCGCCGTCGCAGCGGCGGGTCCCGCTCTCGGTGCCGGCGTTGCAGCTCACCGCCGCGCACATTGTTCCGGAGAGATAACGGCGGCAGGCGCCCGCTCCGTTGCAGGTTCCGTCGGTGCCGCAGGCGGCGGCGCCGCTGTCCGCGCACTGGCCCAGCGGATCTTGGCCGGCAGGGACCGTTGCGCAGGTGCCGGCGGTGCCGGGCAGGGCGCACGATTTACAGAGGCCGTCGCACACGGCCCCGCAGCAGGTGCCCTGTTCGCAGAAGCCGGAGTTGCACTGGCTGGCCGTGGTGCAGGCGCTGCCCAGAGGCTTCTTGCCGCAGCTTCCGTTGACGCAGGTGTTGGGCGCCGTGCAATCGCCATCCACCTGACAGGTGGTGCGACAGTTGTTGGCCGTGCTGTCACAAGTGAAGGGCGCGCAGGGCTGCATGGCGGTGGGGACGCAGGCGCCGGCGCCGTCGCAGCGCGAGGCCAGGTTCATGGTGGAGCCGCTGCAGGTGGCGGGCAGGCAGGTGATGCCGGACGGATACTTGCGGCAGGCGCCGGCGCCGTCGCAGACGCCGTCGGTTCCGCAACTGGCCAGCCCCTGGTCGGGACACTGGTCGCGCGGGTCGGTGCC
>JAXDMH010000190.1:0-4299 GCA_034666225.1 Myxococcales bacterium | reverse complement strand
GCGGGTCAAGGACGGCGTGGCGGTGGCGGGCAGCCACGGCAAGACCACCACGACGACCATGGTGGCGGTGATCCTGGCGGTGGCCGGGCTGGATCCCACGGCGATCATCGGCGGCAAGGCGCGCGCCTTCGGATCGAACGCGCGGCTGGGCCAGGGCGAGGTGCTGGTGGCCGAGGCCGACGAATCAGACGGGTCCTTTCGCCATCTGTTTCCCACGGTCGCCGTCATCACCAACATCGACCGCGAACACCTGGACCATTTCGGCACCGAGGAGGCGCTGCAAGGTGCGTTTCTCGACTTTGCCGAGAAGGTGCCTTTCTATGGATTGGTGGTGATTGGATCCGACAGCGCGCCGGCGGCGGCCCTGGTGCCGCGCCTGCAGAAGCGGCACGTCACGTACGGCGTGCAGAGCGGCGATTACCGCGGGGAGATCCTGGAGGCAGGCCCCGAGGGGACGCGCCTGCGCATCACCGTGCGCGGCCAGCGGCGCGGCGAGGCCCACGTGCGCATGCCGGGCGTTCACTACGCCGAAAACGCGCTGGCGGCGCTGTGCGTGTCCGATTATCTGGGCGTCGCCTTCACCGACTATTGCGCGGCGCTGGAAAGTTTTCAGGGCGTCGACCGGCGCTTCTCGGTGCGCGGCGAGGCAGGCGGCGTGCTGGTCGTCGACGATTACGGCCACCACCCCACTGAGCTGGCGGCGACGGTGGCGGCGGCGCGCCTTTACGGCCGGCGCCTCATCGTGGCGTTTCAGCCGCACCGTTACTCGCGCACGCGCGACCTGCTGGCTGATTTTGCCCCCGCCCTGGCCGGGGCGGACGTCGTCGTGTTGACCGACATCTACCCGGCGGGCGAGGCGCCCATCGCCGGCGTCAGCGCCGAAGGTCTGCTGGCCACGTTCCCGCGCGGCGGCGACGCCCAGCTGGTGGCGCGCAGTCTTCTGGTTGCGACTCTCGCCGATCTGGTCAGCGCCGGTGACCTGGTGCTGTTCCTGGGTGCGGGCGACATCACCAACGCCGCGCCCGAGCTGCTGGCGCGCCTGGCGGCCGGCGCGGGCGGAAGGCCCAACGGATGAAAGGCAGCCGCGCCCCGGTCAGCCCGGTGGAACGCATCGAGGTGCGGGAGCGTCACGCGCGCGCCCCGCGTGTCGAGCCGGTGCGCCGCGGATTTCTTCGGCGCCGCCGCAACCGCCGGCTGGTGGTGGAGCGCCCGCCGCTGGCGGTGCGCCTGAAGGGAGCGGCCCGCGCCGTCGGGCGACGGCTGCTGGTCCTGGGCAAGGTGGTCTTGCTGCTGGCGGTGGTGGCGGGGGCGGGCTGGGGCGGCGCCCTCGCTGTTCGCCACGTCATCAATTCGCCGCGCTTCTCGCTGCGCGACATCCGCGTCGGCCCCACCTCCCACGTGCGGCCCGACGAGCTGATGGCCCTGACGGGCGTGCGCATCGGCGACCGGCTGCTGTCGATCGACACCGACGCCGTGGCCACGCGCGTGGCGGCCCACCCCTGGATCGCCTCGGCGCGCGTGCGGCGCGAGCTGCCGTCGGTGCTGGCCATCGACATCGTCGAACGCCACGCCGTCGCCGCGGCGCTGCTGGGGGGCCTGTACCTGGTCGATGAAGCCGGTCATCCGTTCAAACACGCCACCATGGAAGAAGCCGACGGCCTGGTGGTGATGACCGGCCTCACCCGCGAGCAATACGCCGCTTTTCGTCCCGCCAGCGAGGGCGCCCTGCGTGAAGCGTTGGCCATCTTGAACGCCTATCGCGCCGAGGACGCCCTGGCCGCAACCCGGCAAGGAGGCGCCGGGCCCAGCCGGCCGTCGCTGTCGGAGATTCACATCGACCCGCGCTATGGATTTTCGTTGTTCCTGCTGGACGGTGGCGGCGAGGTCCGCCTGGGGCGCGGCGCCACCGAAGACAAGCTGGCCCGCCTGGACGAGATCCTCGAGGCGGCCGGGGCCCGCGGGCTGCCATCGCTGCGCGTGGTGCACCTGGACGGACCCAGTCGCGATCGCGTCCCGGTGCGCTGGGCGGCCCCGCCCGCCGCGGCCGCCGTGGTCGCGAACACCCCGGCCCGGACCGCCAAGACCGCCGGCGTGGGTCTAAATGGGGCTGGCGGAAGCAAAAAATTTCGGTCTGGCGACAAACGCATGGAAGATTAGCGACAACTCATGCCCAGAAGATCGTCAGACATCATCGTGGGGCTGGACATCGGCACGACCAAGATCGCCGCCGTGGTCGCCGAGATCGGCGCCGAGGGCGGTCTGGACATCATCGGCGTCGGCACCCATCCCTCGCGCGGCTTGAAAAAAGGCGTCATCGTCAACATCGACTCGACGGTCGCCTCCATCAAACAGGCCGTGCTGGAAGCAGAGAGCATGTCGGGCTGCGAGATCTCGCAGGTCTACGTCGGCATCGCCGGTGGCCACATCAAGGGTGTGAACTCGACCGGCACCGTCGCGGTGAAGGACAAGGAGGTGCGCAGCGCCGACGTGGGCAAGGTGCTGGAGCTGGCCCGCGCCATCGCCCTGCCCGTCGATCGCCACATCGTTCACGTGCTGCCCCAGGAGTACAAGATCGACGGCCAGGACGGCGTGCGCGAGCCGCTGGGGATGTGCGGCGTCCGTCTGGAGGCGCGCGTCCACATCGTCACCGCCGCCGCCGCCGCCGCCCAGAACATCATCAAGTGCTGCACGCGCTGCGATCTGGAGGTGCTGGACATCGTCCTTGAGCCGCTCGCCTCGGGCGAGGCCGTGCTGGAAGACGACGAGAAGGGGCTGGGCGTGGCCCTGGTCGACATCGGCGGCGGCACCACCGACATCGCCATCTTCACCGAGGGCTCCGTCGCCCACACCAGCGTCATCCCCATCGGCGGCCACCAGCTGACCAGCGACATCGCCTTTGGCCTGCGCACGCCGCCGCACGAAGCGGAGAAGATCAAGATCCGCGCCGGCTGCGCCATGGCCAGCATGGTGTCCGAGGACGAAACGCTGGAGGTGGCGTCGGTGGGCGGCCGCGCCCCGCGCGTGCTGTCGCGCCACATGCTCTGCCGCGACATCATCCAGCCGCGCGTCGAAGAGATCTTCTCGTTCGTCAAAGCCGAGATCGTGCGGTTGGGCTGCGAAGATCTTCTCGCCTCGGGCGCCGTCATCACCGGCGGCGCCACCCAGCTGCCCGGCATGACCGAGCTGGGCGAAGAGATCCTGGGCATCCCCGTGCGCCGTGGCCTGCCCAAGGGCGTGGGCGGCCTGGCCGAGGTGGTGCGCTCGCCGATGTTCTCGACCGGCGTCGGCCTGGTTCAGTACGGCATGGCCCGCCAGAGCGCCGAACGCGTCACCGACGGTCCGCCCAAGCGCGGGGGTTTTCTGTCGAAGATCCGCCGGACGCTCTCGAACGCGTTTTGATCGTATTTTTCCCGGGACTCCATTGATCCGGTTGTGATTCCGGCGCCCTGTCGGTGCGCGTGACATGATGACGCCGTGGCGCGGCTCCTCCAGCAGGTGATCGAACGCCCGCGCGCCTGCTCGTACCTGCCGAGCGCGATCGCCTCGCTCGAGAACAGGCTCATGGTGGACGTGGAGGCGCACGAGCTGGAGGCGCTGTTCGAGCGCGGCTGGCGGCGCTTTGGCCCCGTGTACTTCCGGCCCGCGTGCGCGCCGTGCGGCGAGTGCGTCTCACTGCGCCTCCCCGTCGCGGCCTGGGCGCCCACGCGCAGCCAGCGGCGCGCCGCCAAGAAGTGCGCGACGCTGCGCTGCGAGGTCGGGCCGGTGCGTGTCGACGACGAGCGGCTCGCGCTCTACGCGCGCTGGCACGCCGACCGCGAGCTCATGCGCCGCTGGGAGCCCTCCCCCATCGACCTCGAGAACTATGTCACGAGCTTTGGCTTCCCCCACCCCTGCGCGCGCGAGCTCGCTTACTACGACGACGGGCGCCTCGTCGCGCTCGGCCTGTGCGACGAGACACCGCGTGCCTGGAGCGCCGCCTACTTCTTCTACGACCCGGCCTATGCCGACCGGTCGCCGGGCACTTACCACCTGGTCAACCTGGCGGGAATCGCGGCGCGCGACGGGAAGGCGCACGTGTACCTCGGCTATCGAATCAACGACTGCCCGTCGATGCGCTACAAGGCCAGCTTCCACCCCCACGAGCTGCTGAGCGGGCGGCCAGAGCCGAACGAGTCGCCGCGGTGGGAGCGGCGAGGATAGGGATCCCAAGGCGCCTGTCCAACCGGTCTGCACGGCCTCAGCCTGGTGTCTCTGATCGGCGGGACTGGTCAGACCATTCTGAACGTGGCAATTTAGGCT
>JAXDMH010000189.1:0-5284 GCA_034666225.1 Myxococcales bacterium | reverse complement strand
CCGAGAGAAGATGATAGTCTGCTGGCCCGTCTAACCAATAGACATGCAGATACATCTCGCTAAAAGCGACATCACCGCGATGGCTGTGGACGCGGTCGTCAACCCAGCCAACTCGCTAGGAATCATGGGAGGCGGCGTCGCCTCCGCGCTTTCCCGCAAAGGCGGCCCGACCGTTCAGCGCGAAGCCATGTCCCTGGCACCCATCGCCGTGGGCGCCGCCGTGGTCACCAACGGCGGGCAACTGTGGGCCAAGCACGTCATCCACGCGCCGACCATGGAACAGCCAGGGACCAAGATCGGCGTTGAAAACGTCCGCCGCGCCACCCGCGCCGCGCTGCTGGCCGCCGCTCGCCACGGGTTTGAAGTGATCGCCATCCCCGGCATGGGTACCGGCCTGGGCGGCGTGGACCCGGCCGATGCAGCGCGCGCCATGGTCGACGAGCTGCGCGCCCATCGCCAACCGAAACCATCCACTGTCTATCTGGTCGATATCGACGACGAGATCCTCTTCTGCATGGAAGAGGCCTTGCGTCTTGCTGTGGGGTAATCTTCCGCGCCGTGAAAATCCTGGTCACATGCAAGCGGGTTCCCAATCCTGAACAGAAACTGAAATTCGCGGGAGGCGGCATCGATCTGGGCGCCGCCACCTGGCAGGTCAACACCTTCGACGAATACGCCGTCGAGACCGCCCTGCGCCTGACCGAAAAAGGCAAAGGCGGCGAACGCTCTGGCGAGGTGGTGGTGGTGGCCGTCGGTCCCAAGGACGTCAGCCAGCAGATGCGCGGCGTCCTGGCCATGGGCGCCGACCGCGGGATCCTGGTGGGCGCCGAGGACGCCGCTCTGGATGCCGACGCCGTGGCGCGGATCCTGCGCGCCGTTGTCGACCGCGAAAAACCGGACGTGGTCATCCTGGGCAAGCAGACCGTCGACGGCGATTCCAACCAGGTCGGGCAGATCCTGGCCGGCCTTTTGAACTGGCCCCAGGCGACCTTCCTGGCCAGCGTGCGCTTGGCCGCCGACGGCAAGAGCGCCACCGTCACCCGTGAGATCGACGCCGGCACCGAAGAAAAGCGCGTGCGTCTGCCGGCGGTCCTCACCGTCGATCTGCGCATCATCGGCAAGAAGGCCGTGCGCAACGAAGCGCTGGCCGGCCCCGAGGTCGAATGGGAAGAGACCCAGCGCTACGCGTCCCTGAAGGGGATCATGGCGGCCAAGAAAAAGGAGATCAAAGAGATCACCGTCGCCGAGCTGGGCGTTTCGCCGGCGCCGCTGATGAAGGTTGTCTCTTATCAAGCGCCGCCCACGCGCAAGGCGGGGGTCAAGGTCAGCTCCGTCGAGGAACTGGTGCAAAAGCTGCACAACGAAGCGAAGGTCATCTGATGGCTGGCGTCGTCGTCTTTTGCGAGACCACGGAGAAGGGCATTCGCTCGGCGTCGCTGCCGGCATTGACCGCCGCCGGACAGCTGGCGCAACAGCAGGGCGGCACCGTCACCGCCGTGGTGATCGGTGCCGGCGTGGGCGCGGCGGCTCAGGATGCCGCTCGATACGCGGCCAAGGTGATCGCCTACGACGATCCGCGATTGGCGGCGCCGCTGGCCGAGACATATGCGCCGCTGCTGGCCGATGCCGTCAAACGCTCCGGGGCCGGAGCGCTGGTGGGGACAGCGACGTCGACCGGCAAGGATTTCCTGCCCCGGGCGGCGGCACTGCTGGGCGCCGGGATGGCCTCCGACGTGATCGCCGTGCTGGGAACCAATCGTTTTCGACGGCCCGCCTACGCCGGCAACGCCCTGGAAGAGATCGAGCTGGGCGGCGCGGTGATCGTGGCCAGCGTCCGTCAGACCGAGTTTCCGCCAGCCGCGCCGCTGGCGACGCCGGGCGCCGTGGAAAACGGCACCGTCGGCAACCTGGACGCGCTGGGCGCCGAGGTGGTCGCCCTGCACGCCACCAAGACGGTCCGCCCCGACCTGGGCGAGGCCAAGGTGGTGGTCTCCGGCGGCCGCGGCATGAAGGCGGGCGAGAACTTCAAAATCCTGGAACAGCTCACCGACCTTCTGGGCGGGGCGCTGGGCGCCAGCCGGGCCGCTTGCGACGCCGGGATGGTTCCCAACGATTTGCAGGTCGGCCAGACCGGCAAGGTGGTGGCGCCGCAGCTGTACATCGCGGTGGCGATCTCCGGCGCCATTCAGCACCTGGCCGGCATGAAGGGGTCGAAGGTGATCGTCGCCATCAACAAGGATGCGGAAGCGCCCATTTTCCAGGTCGCCGACTATGGCCTGGTGACGACCTGGGAGGCGGCCATCCCGGCGCTGATCGCCGAGATCAAAAAGCTGAAGGCCAGCGGCTAGCCGCGCGCCGATCTTTTTCCGCCGGAGCCCCTGTGCCCTACGCGCGATCGCCTCACGCCGGTCGCATCCATTACGCCGAACGCGGCGAGGCCCGTCCCGGCAGCCACCTGCCCGTGCTGCTGATCCACGGCGCCGCGGCGTCGTCCGCGATCTGGATGATGGTGCTGGCCCGCCTGGGACGTGCCACGCGCGCCGTGGCCATTGATCTTCCCGGGCATGGTCCCAGCCCGGCGACGGAGGGCGACGAACCGGTGTCGATTGCCGGCTATCGTGACGCCGTCGGTACGCTGGCGGCGACGCTGTGCCTGGGACGATCGGTCCTGGTGGGGCATTCCATGGGCGCGCTGGTCGCCCTGGACGCGGCCCTGACCTGGCCCGACAAGGTGGCGGCGCTGGTGCTGTGCGGGGCGGGACCCCGCCTGCCCGTTCACGACGACCTTCTTGCGGTGGTGCGCGACGATTATCAGCAGTTCCCCGTATTCCTGGCGAAGCGGGCCCTCTCCCCGGCAGCCAAGCCCGCCTTGCGGCGCGCGTTCGTCGGTGCTGGTGTGGCCGCGCCCCAAAAGACCGCCCTGGCCGACTATGCCGCGATCGCCGCCTCCGACTTCACCGCCCGCCTGCCCGCGCTGATTTGCCCGGTGATCT
Source organism: Myxococcales bacterium (assembly GCA_034666225.1). GTDB lineage: Bacteria > Myxococcota_A > Polyangia > Fen-1088 > Fen-1088 > DATKEU01. The sequence goes on along the minus strand of JAXDMH010000189.1, from coordinate 2,291 downwards.
GGCTGCATGGCGCCGATGACCGCATCGTCCCGCCGCCTCCAGAGCAAGCAGCGGGTTCGAACAGCGCCGTCATTGTCCTTCCCGACGTCGGCCACATATTGCCGGTCGAGGCGCCGGCCGCCATTGCGGACGTCGCCGTGCGATTGGCCGTCAGTTCCGAATGAGGCCCAATTTGGACACCGAAGGAACGGCGGGCAGGCCGTTCCTTCCAAACTAGCCACGGTGCGGAAAAATCTCTAAGATGCCCCTCACTTTGCCTAGAACGCTCTGCGGAGGCTCAATGTTCACCGGACCGAACGCGCGATTTCGACTGGCTTCTATTTCTTCACTTGTGGCGCTCTTCGGCATCCTGGCAGCGGGATGCGGCGACGACATTCCCGCGCAGTCGGACGGGGGGACGGGTGGATCGGGAGGCAAAGGCGGCGACGCCGGCGTTGACCGGACCGACGCTGACGCCAAGGTGGACGGCGCAGAGACTGGCGACGTCCCCACCGACCGGGGCGGCGATCTGCCCACCGAGACGCCCGAGGTGGCGCGCGCCTGTTACATGGTGTCGTTTCAGAAGCCTGTGGATCTGACGACGCTATCCGCGGCCGACGACAAGGACGCCGACCAGTGCGCCAACGGATTCCAGTACGACGTCATCATCAATTCGACCGACGCGCCCGCCGGGACCGTGGTCAACCTCCTGGGCGGCAACGTCATGCTGGCTTCGACCACGGTCATGGCCGGCAAGGCGACCTTCGCGGGCGTCACGCTGGCCTCGTCGGGCGATACCGCCCTGTCGATCCAGTTCCCCAGCACCATGCCGTGCACCGACCCCACCACCAAAGCGAAGGTGACCGTGACTTGCAAGGTCCCGGCCTGCACCATCAGCAAGCCTTCCCATACAACATTGAATGGCATCCCCGTCGCCAACGGCGGTGACCGCGTCAGCACCGTCGGCTCGCCGTACCAGGTCGCCTTCGAGGTGACCACGGACATCGATGACGGACGCCCCGTGGCTCTGAAGATCGACAACGCCGCCACGCCGGCCACGGTCAGCACCGTGATGGGAACGGCCATGGGCGGCAAGGCGACCTTCTCGGGCGTCACGCTGACCCCGGACGCCAAGTACGAGGTGATCGCTACCTGCACCGACAAGAACAACGTGGTCGGCTCTTCAATGAAGGCGACCTTCACCGTGGACACCACGCCGCCCGACCTGACCGTCTCCAAGCCCAAGAATGGGGATTTCTTCGGCCCGGCTGATCTGACCGCGGGCAAGTTCAAGGTCTGCGGCAACACCACCGCGACGGACGCCGTGGCCATCCCCCCGGGACAGGGAACGCTGGCCACCAACTTCTGCATCACCGGCACCAACAACTGCGTCGCCGTCACCGCCGTGGGCACCGACGCCTGCGTGGATCTCACCTGCCCGGGTGGCGCGCCGTTTGACATCTCCGTCAACCTGAACGACGCCGCCGGCAACATCGTGACCAAGACCGTCACGGGGGTGTCGTGCGCCTCGACCTTGCCCAGCGTGCGTATCGTCGCGCCGGTCTCGGATGCGCCGGCGTTCAGTGACAAGACCAAGCGCCTGCTGAGCGCTGCCGCCGCCGGCGCCGGTCAGCTCAAGGATCTGGACGGAACCGCCGCCGGCGCACAGGCCAACGTCACCGCCTGCAGCGACCGCACCGGCATGGCCCAGTTGCTGGTGGGACACGCCGGCGACGCGACACTGTCCGCCCTGGGCAGCGCCGTCGCCACCGTCGCCGCCGGCGTGGGCGAATGCCCGGCCGGATTCGGTTTCATCGCCAAGTTCAACGGCGTCACGCTGCCCGAAAGCACCGAGAACGCCAGCGGCACCCTGACCGCCGCCACCGAGCTGCGCGTCGACCTGACCGACGTATCGACCGCCAAGGGCAGCAGCGCCGTCACCGACATCTGGGTCGACACCGTCGCCCCGGTCGTGTCGCTGAAGACGCCGGCCAACCTGTGCGGCAGCTTCCAGCAGACCGCCGCCACGTTCACGTCCGACGTCGTCCTGAACTCCGACACGGCGACCGTGACACTGACCGTGACCAACGGCGCGTCGACCGACACCCGTTCCAACCCGACGTTCGCCGCCGGCGTGGCCACCTTCACCGCGGTCAACTTCGACCAGGGACAGAACAGCGTCGCCGCCGTCGCCACGGACGCCGCCGGAAACGCCACCACGCTGGCACCGGCCCCGTGCACTGTCACGGTGGGCGGATCGCCCGTGGTCGGCTTCACGATCCCGCTGATGGGCCAGAAACTGTGCCCGAACG
>JAXDMH010000188.1:0-3198 GCA_034666225.1 Myxococcales bacterium | reverse complement strand
CCGCCGGCCGGACCTGGCGCGCGCGGTTCCGCGCCGGATGGACGAACTGGCCCGCCTGCTGGCCGAGCTGGCGGCGGCCGACAAGCGCGCCGCGGCCGTGGCCCGGTTGATCACGCACGGCATCGCCGTATGGGGCGACGAAGGGTGGCGCGCCTCGCCCGCCGTCGCCGTGGCCTACCGCGGACCGGCCGGGCACGTCGTCGAGCTGACCAAGATCTACAACGCCGCGCTGATCAACCTGGACGTGGGGCGCCTCTATCAAGACGACATCGTGACCATGCGCGTGTTCGATGTTCTGGCTTGCGGCGGCTTCGTGCTGGCTGAATATTCCGCGGCGCTGGGCGAGCTGTTCGACGTGGGCAGCGAGATCGACTGTTACCGGACGCTGGACGAGATGGAAGCCAAGGTCGTCCACTACCTGGGACATCCGGAAGCGGCCTGGGCCATCGCCGCGCGCGGGCGGCAGGCGGTGCTGGCCCGGCACACCATCAGCCAGCGCGTGCGCACCATGATTGCGTCGCTTGAATAACGCAGCGACGGACGCTATTTCACGGCGGCCAGGAAATTATCCAGGCCGGGAAACAGCCGCTCGCCCAGCGCGAAGGGCAGGCGGTACTGAGGAAAGATCACCGACGTGTTTCGGTTGTGCAGGATGTGAACGACCAGACCGACTTGATCCTGGGCGTGCACGATCCGTTTCCCTTGCGCACGCAGCTCGCCAAGGAATGCCACGTCCTCGGCGAAGTTCTTGGCGGGAAATCGCGCCGCCCCGAACACCGCACGACGAAAGAGGTAAGAGAACCCATAGCCGTCGACGTTCTTTGCCACAAAGTCGGGTTTGAACTGCGCGCTGGTGACGAAGCCGACCGGACCTTCGCCGACCTTGTAATGCAGCGGGTGGTTCACGCTGGTGTCCCAGAAAAACAGGGCATCGTCGGGAACCGACAGCGCGAACCAGCCGGCCAGCTTGATGAGCTCCCCGTCGCCCAGGTTTTCGGCCATGGTGCCCACGTAGGGCGGCGCATAGTAGTCGTCGTCGTCGAAGAAACCGATCAGATCGCCCTGGGCCTGTTCGATGAGGAGGTTGCGTTTTTCGCCGATGGTCAGGCGCTGGGGCGTGTGCTGATAGCGAACGCGCGCGTCGCGCAGGGCTGCGAAGAACGGCGAGGGCGACGGGCTGTCGTCGAACACCAGCAGCTCGCGATCCTCGTGTGTCTGCGCGGCGAAGCAGTGGTAAAGGCCGGGGAGGAATGTCTCGCGACCGTACGTCGGCGTGATGAGAGAGATCTTCACGATGTCAGCGGCGCCCAGCGCCGCAGTCAGACGGGTAACGCCTTTGGGCGATCCTGTCCAGATTCCAGACGCGTATGTTCTCGCCTGTTTCCGTACCTTCGGCGCCAGCCACCACGATGACGACGCGCCAGGAACGCGACGCACCGGCGTGACCCCCTGCACAGACTGTCCAGCGTGGCGGCGGCCCGGCCGGGTCCGTTTTCGCGCCAATTTTGTGTCACGGACGCCCTCTGGTGCTACCATTTCTACGAACTCAGGCCTCCCGCGGCCGGCACCGTGTTTGCAAAAGCTGGGTTCGTCATGAAATTGGCGATGGCAAGGAAGCAACCAACTGTTCAAAAGGTGGGCGACGAGCTGGAGGCCCAGCTGGTTCGACTCTCGCGTCAGAACTCGGTTCTGCGCAAAGAGATCGCCCGCCTCCAGGTTTACCGAGCGATGGCTTACCGCGATCCGCTGACCGGTCTGTGGAACCGTCGCTATTTTGAGGAGCGCCTGAAGGAAGAGTTCAGCCGTTCACAGCGCGCCGGGGTCGGACGCAAGTTCTCGGTCCTGATGATCGACATCAATCACTTCAAGGAGATCAACGACCAGCACGGCCATCAGGCCGGCGACGTGCTGTTGCGCTGGGTGGGCGAGTTTCTGACCACTCATCTGCGCACGCACGACGTCCCCTGTCGCACCGGCGGCGACGAATTTGCCGTGCTGCTGCCCGATCTGTCGGCCGAGGACTGCGGCCGCATCATGGAGCGTCTCCGCGACCACCTGGCCATCGCCAACCGCGACCGCGACGTCCCCGTCAGCTTGAGCCTGGGAACGGCCAGCTGGCCCGAGGTCACCACCAGCAGCGAACAGCTTCTGGCCCAGGCCGACGAGGCCATGTACGCCGACAAGCGTCGCCAGAAGGCGGCCCGCGCCGCCGAGAATGAAAAACGTCAGACCGTGGCCGTGCGCAGAGTGGTGGCCGGAGCCAACTGACTCTGACGATGCGCCGAGGGTGGTGAGATGGGACGAGAGGCGCTGTGCGTGGCCCGCCTGGGCCGCCAACGTTCGCAGGGCAAGGCGCTTCTTGAAACCAGCGACCTCATCTTTCGCGGCGACGAATTCCGGGTGAAGGTTCCTTTCAAGGCCATCACCGCCATTGCCGCCAAGGGCACGACGCTGACGGTGACCTGGCCCGAGGGGACGCTGGCCCTGGAGCTGGGAGCCGACGCGGCCCCGAAATGGGCCGAGAAGATCCGCAATCCGCCCAGCCGGCTGGACAAGCTGGGCGTCAAAGCCGAATCGACGGTGGCCATCGTCGGCAAGCTGGAGAGCCCGTTTGTCGACGAGGTGACGGCCCGGGCGGCGCGTGTCGAACGCAAGCCGCCGGCGCACCCGGTGAACCTGTTGTTCCTTGCCGCCGAGACGCGGGGCGATCTGGAGCGCCTGGATCAGCTGCAAAAGATGATCGTGCCCGACGGCGCCATCTGGGTGGTCCGCCGCAAGGGCAGCGCCACCATCACCGAGAGCGATGTCCTGCGCATGGGGAAAGCCTCCGGTCTCGTCGACACCAAGGTGGTGGCGTTCTCGGACACGCACACCGCCGAGAAGCTGGTCATTCCAGTCAGCCGGCGGTAAGCGTCCATCGTCTGGTCTTTCCGTGACGGATCGAAGGCGGGCTCTGCCCGCCGGAGACACCGCAGGCCGAGCCAGATCTGCCCACGGCTCTCGTCGCGTCGGGGAGGGCCCGTGGGAGGGGCCAGCAGGCCCCTTCCACGCTCAAACTTCCAGAAGGATGCGGTCCGGATCCTCGACGCATTCCTTGATGCGCACCAGGAACTGCACCGCTTCGCGCCCGTCGACCAGACGGTGGTCATAGGACAGTGCGATGAACATCATCGAGCGGATCTGAATTTCATTGCCCAC
>JAXDMH010000187.1:0-3890 GCA_034666225.1 Myxococcales bacterium | reverse complement strand
CCCCCAACCCGACGCCGAAGGCACTTACTTCTACGCCAGCCCCAAACGCGCTTCGAAGATGAAGCTGATCCAGCGCCTGCGCGGCGGCGAAATCGGCATGATCTATCGGTCCCGGGGCGAGACCATCACCATTGGACGCGAAGGCAACGACGTTAACTTCCTCGACGATCCTTTCATCTCGGGTAAGCATGCGCAAATTGCCATCAGCGCGGACGGGCAGGTGACGCTGACCGATCTCGGTTCAAAGAATGGCACCTTCGTCCGCATCAACGACGAAGCCGAGCTAAACAATGGCGACTACGTTTTTCTTGGCCAACAACTCCTGCGCGTCGAGATGAATTGACCTTGCTGGCCATGAACTTTGTGAACGCGCGGCGGGAGCGTCAATTGACGCCCCGAACCCCGTGTGTTAGTTGCGAAGGCGCAGTTTCCCGGGGGTCCGATTGATCACCTGCAACCGCTGCGGCAAAGAAAACCAGGACCACTACAAGTTCTGCCTCGGCTGTGGCAGCGAATTGGCGAAGGCCCAACCCGCCGCGCCCAACCCGGCAACCGAGGTGACGCCGCCCCCCGTGGAGGCGCCCGTCAGTGCCACGGCGCAGCCGATGGAGATCGCGCGAACGGCGCTGCCGCCGGCGCCCGCGACCGGCCCGAACGCCACGGCCGGCGAAATCAAGTCGTCCGATCGTCCTTCGGGCTCGGGCCCGACCGCAGCCAAGCCGAAAAGCGGGATTCCGTGGAATGACTCGCCGAAGATGCCGGCTCATTTCACGCCGCAGCCAAGCCTGGCCGCCCAGCCCGCGGCGCCGATGTCGTCCACCGGGACAGGTCCTCTTGGGGCCCACGCCTCACCCCACCCTGGCTCGTCCCCGTCGCCCATGCTGGGAAATCCGATCATCGCGCCCGGTGCCCGCGCCGGTACCGGGTCCGCCGTGGCTGCCAAGGCCGACGGAACGATCCCTTGTCCGACTTGCGGTAAGCCCGTGGCGGCCGGATTTGCTTTTTGCGGCTCGTGCGGAGCTCGCATCGAAAAGCCGACAGCCGCCCGGCCCCCGACCGGCCCTCAGCGAACGATGCACATGGCGGCCGGCGCCATCCCCGCCGCCACGGCACCGCCACGCGGGCGCCTGGTTTTGATTCGCCCAGACGGCTCGGAAGGCGGCGTCCATCCTTTGCTGGACGGTGAGAACCTGATCGGCCGCGGCCAGGGGACCCTGTTTGATGCGGACGCCTACCTGTCGCCGCGACATGGGGAGTTCACGATCACCGGTCCCACCCTGACCGTTCGCGATCTGCGCAGCCTCAACGGTGTATTCCTGAAGATCACCAAAGAAGAAGCCCTGGAATCGGGCGATGTGTTCCGGATCGGACAGGAGTTGCTGCGTTTCGAGGTCATCTCGCCACCCCAGCCGCTGGAAGACGGGACGGAGATCATGGGAACGCCGAACCCGGGCTTTTGGGGGCGCCTGTCCGTGGTGGTCGGCCGCGACCTGGACGGGTCGGCTTTTCCACTGTTCGGAGATTCGATCGTCCTTGGCCGTGAGCGAGGAGACATCCTGTTCCCAGAAGACGGCTACGTTTCGGGGACGCACGCACGCATTTCACTGCGCGATGGTCAGGTCTTTCTGACCGACCTGGGGTCCTCGAACGGCACGTTCCTGCGAATCCGCACCGAACGGCAGGTCACCACCGGCTCGTTCATTCTGATGGGCCAGCAGCTCTTTCGCGTCGAATACCGCTGACCACGCGCACAGGGCCTCGGCGTTGCGCGGCCGCGGCCGCTGACGTCGCGAGCTACTTCTTCTCGATTTGGATCTTGGCGCCGCCGCCAGGAGCCTGGCCGCCCGACAGGAAGGCGCGACGCACGCTGGAGTTGTCCGCCGGCTCGAAATACCGGAAGGCGTTTGGGATCTTGAAAGAGCTGCCGTCGTCGAACATGACGCTGATATCGACCGGTCCCTTCTCATTGGACGGCGAAATCACCTTGATCTTGTTCGCTGAGGCGATGACCACGCTTTCGGCCTTGCGACGACCAAACTTCACCTCGGCCTGGGTCTTCCCTGGCTCGAAGCCGCCGCCGCTGATCACGATTTCGTCTCCGCCGCCGGTCGTCCCCTGGGCCGGATCAACCTTCTCCACACGCAAGGGCCCACCGCTCTGGCACCCGGCCAGCACGGCAAAAGACAGGATCGAAATGGCCAGACGGACACTCTTCATGCTGAGGCCTCCGCAGTGAAACGCTGACCATAGCCCCGCTCCACGGAAATGGTCAAGAAGCCGCGCCAGAAACGTACTCGGCGGCCCGATTTCCCGGGCCACCGTAACGGTTGACAACGGAGGCTACAGAATCTCGCGCTTGGCCATGGCGCGCCGCATTTTGCCCAGAGCCTGCTCTTGCAACTGGCGGACACGCTCGCGCGACAGGCTGTACTCGTCGCCGATCTCTTTCAGCGTCCGTTCCCGGTCGTTGACCAACCCGAACCGTTTGCGAAGGATGTCCGCTTCGATCGGTTTCAACCCACCAAGCAGCTTCAGCATCTCGCTTTGCGTCTCGGTGGACACGATCTGCTCCGACACGGCCGGCCCCTCGTTGGGATCCACCAGCACGTCGATCAGACGCCGCCCGTCCTCGTCGGAGATGGGCCGGTCAAGGGACACCGGCGTCTCCGAAAGGAAGGTCTTCATCTTTTCCAGCTTGTCGGTCTCGATGCCGGTGGCCGCGGCGATCTCCTGAGTTGTCGGAGGGCGCTCCAGTTTGGACTGCAGCTCTCGCTGAGACTTGGCGATCCGGTGGTAGGCGTCGATCATGTGCACCGGCAAACGGACGGCGCGACCCTTGTCGGCCAGGGCGCGACTGATGGCGTGGCGGATCCACCAACTTGCGTAGGTGGAGAACCGGAAACCACGTCGATAGTCGTAGCGCTCGACCGCCTTCATCAGGCCGATGTTCCCCTCCTGGATCAGATCAGCCAGCGGCAGGCGGCCGTGGTTGAAGCGCCGAGCGATCGACACCACCAACCGCAAATTCGCCTTCACGAATTCGTTTTTGGCCGCTTTCAGACGAATGGCCTTGCCGCCGACGATCCGCACGAAGTCACGGAACGCCTTGGTCGACGTCGAGAAGGGAACCGAACCCTCGAAGGGCAAACCCTGCGTGGCTCGACCCACCCGCTGAATCTCGTTCAACGCCGCCTCCATGAAGAGGCGATCGATGTCCATCACCCGCAGCTTGGCCCCCAGCTGAGCACCAGCCTTCTCGAACCGGCTGCGCGCCTGAATGGAAGCTTTGCTCCGGGCACGCTCCGCCGCCGCCCGATAGCCCTTGGCCTCCGGCACCGGCTTTTCAACAGCCCGCTCGATGGTGTCGGCCATCCAGCCAGCGCCGGGAGCAAACCCCAGCAGCGTGCTCCACAGGTCCAGCTCCATCTCCTCGATCTGGCGGGCCGTCTCGAATTCCTGCTCCGGGCGCAGGACGTCCAGTTCGGCCATGTCCCGAAAGTACATCGCCAGGAAGCTGGTCGGCTCGTCCTCGGCGCGTTTCTTCTTGGCGACGGCGCCCTCGGGGGCCTCGGCCTCCTCGGACTCTTCTTCTTCGTCTGCCGCTTCGGCGTCAACCTCGGCCGTCGTTTCCAGGACAACCTCGTCGGTCTCGACGTCTGCTGTGACCTCTTCGGCGAGATCAATGTCGCCGGCCAAAGCTTCCGGTTCCAGAACGGCTTCTTCGGCAGGGCCGGCGATCACACCCGGCGGAAGGGTGTCGTTGGCCGGCGTCGGAATGCCCGCGCCACGTGCCTTGACAATTCTGGCGACGCCGGCCCGAGTTCCGGTTCGCGCCGCCTTCACTTTTCGCAAAGATTCCCCGACTCGGTGTTTCCGGGGCGACCTCGCTT
>JAXDMH010000186.1:0-5343 GCA_034666225.1 Myxococcales bacterium | reverse complement strand
AGATTGTACGTCAACACAGAACAGTCATGTTCTGATCATCCTGAGATTCAAACCAGGGTGGCGCGGTTAGCCTGATGGCCAAAGGAGAACGTCATGACGACATCGCGATTTGAATCTTTGGTGCGGCGGTTGGTTCTGGTTCTGGGGTTGGGGGCGGGCCTGGCCGCGGGTCTGGTCGCGGGTGTCGGCTGCGGCGGTCAGCCGGAGGCACCAGTCTCTCCGCCGGTGACCTCGCCGACGACAGCCCAGTTGCAGGTCGACGTGCAGGATCACCTGGCGCGCCTGCGTGATTTGCAGGTCGTCGAGGTGGGGCAGCTGGTGATGCAACTGCCCGACGAGGCGACGGCCTGTTATGGCCTGCCATGCTCTCCCGAAGCGGCTGAGTCGCTCGACCGCGCTCTCCGCGTCCAGGCCCCTCGTCTGGCGCGCCTCACCGACCTGGCCGAGCAGAGCGCGCAGACCCCCACCGTGACCGGTGACCCCGGCGACGCAGCCGCTGATCTCGCCGCCCTGCGAGGCCTGGCCATCGTCGAGCTGGGCGGCTTGTTGTCGGTGACGCCCCAGAAGAGCGCGAGCTGCTACAACCTGGTGTGTCCGGGCGACGCCGAGCGCGCCGCCGCCGAGAACGCCCGGCGGGCGCACGTCCTGCACGACGTGGCCACCGCCGCCGTCGCGCGCGGGCTGTGACCCCGGGCGTCCGTTTCCCGGCGCTGGCCGGGCGCGGCCTGGGGGTGGGAATGGATCTCCGCTGGGCTGATCCGGCGGGCTTCCAGACCGGGCCGGCGGGCGACGACGGGCTCGCGCCGGCGTTGCGGGCGTTCCTGCGCGCCCAGGCGCCGGGCTTTGCCCATGCCTTCTTTTCGTGGCAGCCCCGCGATCGGGCGCGCCTGCGCGTCGACGACTACGCCCCGGCCTGGGACCAGCTGATGTCGGCGCTGCCGGCGGCGCTGCCCCGGGCGTTGCACCACACGGCCCTGAACCTGGCGGCGCTGGCGTCGGCACCCAGCGCGGCGTTGCTGGATTTCACCAACGCGCTTTGCGAGCGATACCGCCTGCGGTGGGTCAACGAGGACGTCGGCTTCTGGTCGCTGGCGGGGCGACCGGTGCCCTACCCGCTGCCGCCGATCCTCGACGCCACCGGCCTGCGGGCCTGCGTGCGCAACGTCCGTCAGGCGCAACGGGGTCTGGCGGTCCCGCTGGTCGTCGAGTTTCCCGGGTTCGCGGCGGGCGTCAGCCTGGTGATGGGTGACCTCGACGCCTACGACTTTTTTCGGGTTCTTGCCGAGGAGACCGGCGCGCCCGTCACGCTGGACGTCGGGCACCTCCTGTCGTGGCGGTGGTGGCGCGGGTTCCGGGGTCAGGCTCTCTTTGACGATCTTGCGCGTTTGCCGCTGGCACACGCCTTCGAGATCCATCTGTCCGGCTGCGAGCTGGACGGCGACCGCTTCGTCGACGCCCACCACGGACGGCTCCTCGACGAGCAGCTCGTCATGCTGGAGCGTTTACTTCCGCTGTGCCCGAATCTGCACGCGGTCACTTTCGAGGATCCCCGGTTGCAAACGGACGGCGACGGCACCCAGGAGCCTGCCAGCCAGCGTAGCCTTGATCGTTTGCGCCAGGCTGTGGGCGGCTGGAGCGCGCCGCCGTCGTCGTTAGGCGCGGCGACAGACGAACCGGTCCGGCTGCAGACAGTCGACGTCGACGACGGCACGCCTGACGACGTGACGGCAGGGACGGAGACGGCGCTCACCTTTCTTCTGTTCGACAGCGACGTGCGCGCCGCCTGGCGCAATGGCACGCTGGCCGAGACGGTGAAGGCGCTGGCGACGCTGGTGCCCGACGAGCTGGAAGCCGCCGCGTCCGCGGCGCGCGCGATGGTCCAGCAGCGCGCCCACCGTGGCACGGGCCGTCTGGCCGACGCGTTTCCCCGCTGCATCGCCGGGTGGCGTGCGGCTCACCCGGATGACCAGACCCTGGACGCGCTCTTCGACCGCTTCCTGGCCTCGGCCGCGGTGGCGCCCTGGCACGAACAGCCGGGTCGCGAAGGCGGCGCCTCGATCGAGGAGTGTTTCGCCGCGTTCGCGCGCGCCGCGGGCCTGGCCGAGCCGCTGGTCTGCGAGGAAGAACTGCTGTCCGTGCTGCTGCGCGCGCTGACCGTCACACCCCAACCCGCCTTCCTTCCACCGCCCGCCGTGCGCCGGGCGCCCGGCGGCTGGTTCGCCGTCTCGGCGGCCGAGCCGCCCGTGCTGCACGCGGCGCTGCGTGGCCGCTACTGGTGCGGGCCCATCACGCCTCTGATCGCCGCGACGCTCCTGGGCCGTCCCAGCGCATTCGACGCGCCGTCGTCAACCGACAGCGCAGCCGTCGCGGCCGTCCGCGCCCGCCTGGTGGCGATGGAGCTGCTCTGACCCTTGCCCCTGCCGCTGTCGTCTAGGGCTCGCCTAGGGCTCGCTTACGGCGCCGTCAGCGCCGCCAGGACGGCCGCGCCCACCTGCGCGGTGCTGGCCGGCGCCACGCCCCCGGCGGCGGCGATGTCGCCCGGCAGAATGCCGCGATCGATGGCGTTGCCCACCGCCGCCTCGACGGCCGCCGCCTCCGTGGTCAGTCCCAGCGAATGGCGCAGCAGCATGGCCAGGCTGAGGATGGTGGCGTAGGGATTGGCCACCCCTTTGCCGGCGATGTCCGGGGCCGAGCCGTGAATCGGTTCGTAAAGGCCGCGCGTGCCGTCGCCCAGCGACGCCGACGGCAGCATCCCCATCGATCCGGCCAGCATCGACGCCTCGTCGGTCAGGATGTCGCCGAACATGTTCTCGGTGACGATGACGTCGAAATCGGCCGGCTTGCGGATGAGGTGCATGGCGCACGAATCAACCAGCATGTTCGACAGCGCCACGTCGGGAAACTCCGCGGCCATGATTCGTTCGGTCACCTCGCGCCACAGGCGCGACGTCTCCAGCACATTGGCCTTGTCCACCGACGTCAGCTTCTTGCGCCGACCGCGGGCCAGCTTGGCGGCGACGCGCACGATGCGTTCCACCTCGCCCTCGGTATAGGTGCAGGTGTCGACGGCGCGGTCCTTGTCGCGCAGCTTCTCGCCAAAATAAATGCCGCCGGTCAGCTCGCGCACGACGACCAGGTCGACGCCGGCCAGCAGCTCGGGGCGCAGCGGCGAAGCGCGCAGCAGCTTGGGGTTCACGGTGACGGGACGGAGGTTGGCGTAAAGGCCCAGGCCCTTGCGAATGGCCAGCAGCCCCTGTTCCGGGCGGACCTTGGCCCGCGGGTTGTCCCACTTGGGCCCGCCCACCGCGCCCAGTAATACAGCGTCGGCGCCTTTGCACAGCTCCAGCGTGTCCGCCGGCAGCGCGGTGCCGGTCTGGTCGATGGCGATGCCGCCGATCAGCGCCTCGCGCAGCACGAAATCGTGACCAAAACGGGCGCCCACCGCGCCCAGGATTTTGGTCGTCTCGGCGACGACTTCAGGTCCGATTCCATCTCCGGGCAGAACCGCGATGACTGCGCGCATGTGACTCCTCGCTGTTGCGAAAACCGGCCGCGGACCATACAAGCTATGGCCAGGCAGTCAAGCCGGCGCTGCCGGCGCCCGGTGTCCGCGTCAGCCGCGAAACGCCTGCGCGATCGGATAGCGTCGCCCCGGGCCGAAGGCCTTGCCGGTGATCTTCAAACCGGGCGGCATCTGGCGGCGTTTGTATTCGCTCAGGCGCACCCGGCGCACCACGTCGGCCACCACCACCGCGTCGAACCCGGCCGCCACCAGGGCCTGGGCGTCGAGGCCCCGTTCCAGGTGCGCGTCCAGGATGCGATCCAGAACGTCGTAAGGCGGCAGCGAATCCTGATCGGTCTGGTTGGGGCGCAGCTCGGCCGATGGCGCCTTGGTCAGCGTCGACTGCGGGATGAGCTCGCCAGCGGCGGCGGCGTTGATCTCATGCGCCAGCTTGTAGACCAGCGTCTTCGGCGCGTCGCTGATCACCGCCAGGCCGCCGGCCATGTCGCCGTACAGTGTGCAGTAACCGGTGGCCAGCTCGCTCTTGTTGCCGGTGGTCAGCAGCAGGCGACCGTGGCGATTGGACAGCGCCATCAGCAGCGCGCCGCGCACGCGCGCCTGCAGATTCTCGTGCGCCAGCGTGGTGGCGTCGGCGCCGCCAGCCTCGCCCGGCGCGGCGAACTCGGCGAAGGCCGGGGCCAGCGCTTCGATGTACGCGGCGAACATCGGCTCGATGGAGATGACGGTGTAATCAATGCCCAGGTTAGCCGCCAAGGCCGCCGCGTCGTCCAGCGAGCCCTGCGACGAATACCGCGACGGCATGGCCACACCCAGCACGTTTTTGGCGCCCAGCGCCCGCGCGGCGATGGCCGCCACCAGCGCCGAGTCGATGCCGCCCGACAGCCCCAGCAGCGCCTGCTGGAACCCGCAGCGGCGCGCGTAATCGCGGGTGCCCAGCGTCAGCGCCCCCAGCGCCGAGCGCACGTCGGAGGTGTCGAAGGTCCGCTGCTCGCCGGTTTGCGCCGTCAGATCGCACACGATCAGATCCTCCGTGTGTTCGGCGGCGCGGGCGATGACGTTGCCCTGGGCGTCCACCACCAGGCTGCCCCCGTCGAAGACCAGGTCGTCCTGCCCGCCCACCTGGTTGACGTAGACCAGCGGCCGCTGCCAGTGGCGTGCCGTCGCCGCCAGCATGCGCGGGCGCAGGTGGCGCTTGTCCATGGTGTACGGCGACGCCGAGATGTTGATGATGATCTCGGCGCCGTCGGCGACCAGCGCTTGCACGGGATCACCGCGATAAAGGCGCTGCGGCCAGAAATCAGCGTCGTTCCAGATGTCCTCGCAGATGGAGATGCCCAGGCGCCGCCCTCGAAAGGGCGTGGGCGCCACCATCGTCGCCGGCTGGAAATAGCGCCATTCATCGAAGACGTCATACGTCGGCAACAGCGACTTGCGCGTGATCGACACGATCGCCCCGCCGTCGATCAAGGCGGCGGCGTTGGCCACCCGGCGCCCTTCGGTGACGTTGGGCAGCGGCTCGGGAAATCCCACCAGCACGGCGGTGTGGGTCCGCCGATCACCGAGCCGGGCCACCAGCGTGCGCAGGGCGGCCGCCGCCGCGTCCAGGAAGGCCGGGCGTTCCAGGAGATCTTTGGGCGGATAGCCGGACAGCGCCAGCTCGGGCAATACCAGCATGTCGGCGCCGCGCTGTTCGGCGGCGTCCAGCGTCGCTTCCACCAGGCGCAAGTTTCCGGCAAAGTCGCCGATGGTCGGATTGATTTGTCCCAGCGCGACGATCACGCTGCGACTTTACCCGACCGGCGCGGCGCCGGCGGATCCGG
>JAXDMH010000185.1:0-5393 GCA_034666225.1 Myxococcales bacterium | reverse complement strand
CTACCTGCCGGGCGTCAATGGTCAGCCGGGTACCAGGATCAAGCACGGCAACCCGTCGCACCTGTTTCGCTGCAAGCCCAATCCGGAGGGCTTCTGGTGCCAGGAACCCTCCTACGAACCGCTGGCGCCGTCCGGGTACTGGCGCGACGCCTGGGACGATCTGGGCGCTTGTAACTGAACGAACGGGGACGATCTCAGAGCGCCGTTGGTCGTGTATCGTGGCGCGCGGATGCCGCCGTTTGCTGTTTGGCAGTGGATCTTGGGCGCAGTCTGCGGCCTTTTCGTCGGGATCGCCAAGAGCGGCGTGCCGGGATTCGGGATCGCGGTGGTGCCGTTGATGGTGATGGTGGTCGGCAACGCGCGCGCCTCTGCCGGCTGGTTGTTGCCGATGCTGTGCACGGCCGATCTGTTCGCCATCGCCTACTACCGCCGCCATGCGCAGGCGCGACGATTGTTCGACCTGGCGCCCTGGGTGCTGGTGGGCATGGGCGCGGGGACGGTGGCGCTGGGGTGGGGTGAATCGGTGATTCGTCCCATCATCGCCGCCGTGGTGTTGACCATGATCGGCGCGCACCTCTGGCGAAAATGGCGCCGGCAGATCGTGGTGCCGACGGGGTGGTCGCACAGCGCGCGTTACGGCGTGCTGGCCGGGTTCGCTACCACGGTGGCCAACGCCGCCGGGCCGGTGATGAACGTCTACCTTCTGTCCAAACGCCTGCCCAAGGAAGAATTCGTGGCGGCCGGTGCCTGGTTTTTTTTCCTGATCAACCTCAGCAAGCTGCCCATCTATCGCTGGCGCGGGATGATCACGGCGCGCTCGCTGCTGTTCGACCTGCTGATGCTGCCGGCGGTGGCGCTGGGGGCGATGGTGGGCCGCAAGGTGGTGCGCCGTCTGGCCCAGACCACGTTCGAGGTGGCGGTGCTTGCGCTGACTGCGGGCGCCACGCTGCTGCTATTTCTGCCGCGGTAGTGGTGGAGTGCGCGGGTCGATCAACCGACGGCCGACGATCCGGGCCGCTGGCTATGCCGAGGCTGCGCTTCCGCTCCTCAAGTACAGTAGTACGTTCCGGTGCGGTTCTCGCCTCGGCTACGCCAGCGACCCGGCTTGTCGGCCGGGTCTCGAATCATCGGACCTGATGACCGCTGAACGCGATGTCGCTTACGAAGCGGGCGGTGGGGGCGGGTCGGGTGGTAACGGCGTGGCGGTGGGGGGGAGGCCTCGGCGGGCCATCACCTGTTCAAAGCTGGCGCGGAGACCGGGGACGTTGGCGGCCAGCAGACCGAACTCGCGCTTGGGGATGCTGAGCACGGTCATCGCATCCAGGCAGCGGACCGTGGCGTTGCGGGGAGCGCTGCCGAGGAGGGCCATCTCGCCGAAGCAATCGCCGGGGCCCAGCGTGGTCAGCACCTGCTCGACGCCGCTGTCGGCTTTGTTGTCACCTTCGCCGGCGCGGTGCCTGCGCACCACCTCGGCCTTGCCGGACAAGAGGATGTAGACGCGATCGCCCAGCTCGCCTTCGTTGAACACCGTCTGGCCGGGTTCGAAATGTTCGTGCGTGGCGCCACCGCTGGCGCCCAGGCGCAGCTGGATCAGCTCTGTCGGCAGGATCAGGTCCAGCGTCCACGAGCTGGCCACCTTGAGGCGCCGGCCCCACCCGGGCAGCTTTAGTAGGTAGATGGTCCGCCACAGAAACCAGGCCAGAAAGCCGGAGATCCCGATGCCGAAGATCTCCGCGACAGCGTTGCGTCGTCCCAGCGAGCCCATCTTGCCCAGCCCCTTGAAGTCGAAGGCGCGCAGGCCGCCGCCGTCGATGGTGGCGACAATGTTGTCGGCGACCAGGTGGGCCTGGCGGGTGGCGTGCTGGGCGGTGGGTGGGCAGGGCGTGCCGTCGGCGGTGGGCACCGACGCGCAGTCGCCCAACGCCCAGACGTCCTGCCGCCCCTGCACGCGCAGGTTGGCGTCGACGATGAGGCGGCCGTTTTTCGTCTTCGGCAACGACAGCGTGTCGACCAGCGGATGCGGCGACGAGGGAATGGTCGAGACCAGCGTGCGCGTGGGGATGGCCGTGCCGTCCGACAGGATGGCCGCCTCGGCGGTGGCCGCCTTCAGGCGCTGGTTCAGCACCAGCTCGACCCCGCGCCGGCGCAGGATCTTGGCGGCGAAGGCGCGCAGCTTGGGCGCCACCTCGGGGAGGATCTCGTTCTGTCCGTGCACCAGCACGACGCGAATGTCGGCGGGGTTGATGCGGCGGTAAAGGCGGGCGATGCCGCGCACGAAATCGTTCAGCTCGGCCACCACCTCGACGCCGGAAAAACCGCCGCCTGCCACCACGAACGTCAGCAGCTGTTTGCGCAGCACCGGGTCGTCGTCCTCGACGTCGGCTTCCTCCAGCGCGCGGATGGCGCGGGCGCGCAGCTCCAGGGCGTCGGACAGGTTCTTGAACGGCAGGGCGTGCTCGGGCAATCCCGGCAGGCCACGAAAATCGGTGACGGTGCCGGGCGCCAGCACCAGGTGATCGTAATGTTCGACGTGGGCGTGCGGCCGGAAGCCGGGCGCGGCGGTGATGGTCTGGTTGGCGATGTCGATCGACTCGACGTCGCGGACCACCACGTGCGTGCGGCGCAGCAGCCGGCGCAGGGGGCTGACCACGTCGGTGAGACCGATGGTTCCCGAGATCACCTCGGGCAGCATGGGCTGGAACACAAAGTAGTTGTCGCGGCTGAAAAGAAAGATCTCCCAGTCGTCGCGTCGGCGCAGCTTGCGCTCCAGCGCCTGGGCGGCGTAGACGCCGGCGAATCCGCCTCCCACCACCACGATGCGCTTTCTCATCTGCCGCGTGCCCTTTCTTGCCCGTCGAGATTCCTACGCCACCGTTACGTCCGGCGACGCGCGCGGTTACGGGGATAACCGACGGTGCTCATTTCGATGCGGCCACCCAGGTCCCGTCCCAGTCGGCCGCTGGCGGTTCCTGTTTCCAGTGCCGGCATCGATCGGCCAGGACGGCGCCCGCCGCATCATCGGTCAGCGGCGCCAGAAGATCGAGCGCCTCCTGGAAGTCGCGGCGGTGGGCAGCGGCCAGCGCATTTTCATACGCCGTCAGCCTGGCCAGGCGCCCGGTGGCGAGGGGATCGCCGGCGACCCCCAGCAGTTCGAAAATAAAGATCGATTGGTTGCGCCCCTTGACCGCCACGCGATCCAGGCGGCGAAACAGAAACCGCTCGCCGACGCGGTTGCGGAGCTCCTCGCTGACCAGGATGGTGGTGCCGTAGACCTTGTTCAGGCCTTCCAGCCGCGCGGCCAGGTTCACGCCGTCGCCCATGGCCGTGTAGCTGAGTCGATCGGGCGCGCCGAAATGTCCGACCATCACCTGGGCTGCATGCAGGCCAAAGCGCGTGCGCCAGGGCGAAAGACCGGCCGTCTGCCACCACGGTGATCGCCCCAGTTCTTCGGTGGCGGCGGCGCAGGTCAGGGCGCCCCGGCAGGCGGCGACGGCGTGGTCGGCGACGGGATCAGGCGCGTTCCAGATCACCATCAGCGCGTCGCCGATGTATTTATCGACGGTGCCGCCCAACCCCTCGACGGCGGCGGTGGCCGCCTGCAGATACCGGCCGAGAGCGTCGGCCAGCAGGGGCGGGGGCAGGTTTTCGGCGTGGCTGGTGAAATCTGCGATGTCGGTGAACATCAGCGACACATCCAAAACGTCGGCGCCCAGCACCGGATCGCGTCCGCTTTCGTAAAGGCGCCTGACCAGGCCGACCGGGACGTATTTGACCATCGCTCGCAACGCGGTCTTGGCGCGTTCCACGCTGCCCAGGGCGCTGCGCACTTCGCCGAAGGGCGACTGCACGGGCGCGGCGTCGAAGGTGAAGCGCCGCATTCCTTCGGTGGCCGCCACCAGGGCGCGCATGCCCCGGCCGACGGTGCGCGCGCCGCCCAGCCCGACGGCCGCGATGACCAGCACGACCAGCACCATCAGGACCAGCAGGCGATCGCGCGCGTGGGCGATGGCGCCGACATAGGCGCTGGCCGGGACGACGATCCCCACCAGCCACTGCTGGGCCCGCCCCTGGGCGACGGGAGCCAGCGTGACGAAGTAGGGTTCGCCGTCGACGTCCAGCCGCGCGCCGCCCACCGTTTCGCTGCGCGCCAGGTTCAGCGCGGCCTGGATCGGCGGCGGGACCGTGGCGGGGATGACGCGGAGATCGCCGTCGGGATCGGGGCGCCCTTCGTCGTCGACCGGCGTGTACATATCGGTCTTTTGCAGGCGGGTCACCAGCCGGCCCAGGCGGTCGCAGATGAAGAGGCGATGCGGATCGTCGCTGCTTTTCATGGAAGCGAAACGATCCAGCGTGTCGCTGGTGATCCCGGCCCGCAAGACGCCCACGAATTTGCCCTGGGGATCGAAGATGGCCTTCTGAACCGTCATCACCTTTCGGCGCAAGACGGCCGGCAGCGCGGCATCGCCCTCGCGATAGGAGAGATCGCTCCACAGACTGCGCCCCCGCCATTCCTGATGAGCGGCGGTGCGAAACGTGTCGTGGCGGGTCGGATCGGCCGCGCTGTCGGCGGCCACGTCGGTCAGCAGGCGCGCGCCGATCTGGCCATCATGCTCGCGAAAGACGGTGCTCTGCCGCCGGCCCTGGGCCCAGAGGACCATGGTTCCGTCGTCCTCATAACGTTTGAAGAGCCCACTGGTCAGGGTCAGGTCGGTCAGACCGCGCAAGGCAATCAGTTCGGCGGTCAGATAGCGACGGATGACGATCGGCTCGCTGACGACCACGGCGCCCACGGTCAGGGCCTGCTCGAAATCGGCGACGGCCCGTTCGGCGGTGCCGAGATCGGATTCCAGCGCGGCGGCGATGCGCGTGGCGGTGTCGTTGCGCGCGGTCTCGCCGACCTTGATCACCGCCTGGTTGGCGGTGCGCACGGCCACCAGCAGCACGGCGCCCGCCAGCAGGGCCAGCGCCACCACGACGAACGCGAAGAAACGCGGCAGCGTCAGCACGACGCGCCTTCTTCCATCAGCGCTCGAGCAAGCTGGGCAGAAGGGCGGCGCCGGCCGCCGCCGCCAAGATCATTCCGCCCACGTGGGCCAGCACCACGTGGTCGGTGCCGGCGAACGGGCAGATGAAATGCAAGGCCAGCCCGCCCAGCGCGCCGCCGGCCGCGCCCAGGCCCATGCCGATCCAGCGCGCCCCCACCGGCATCAGCCGACGCAAGACCAGAAAACTGACCAGCAGCAAAACGCCGGAGACGCGAAAGACGTAGCTGATACAGTGCAGGCAGGAGTCAAACAGCGTCCAACCGCGATCGGCGGGGACCATGCTGACACCCGGGACCTGGACGGTGAAGAACAGCCCGAAGATGAACACCGTCAAGATGGCCAGAAAGC
>JAXDMH010000184.1:0-9051 GCA_034666225.1 Myxococcales bacterium | reverse complement strand
ACCGAATCGATCAGCTTCGCGCCGCGCCGCAAAAGATTTCCCAGGCCCTTGGATCGCGACGGGACCCAGCGCCCCAGCGCCGACGGGTGTGTCGCTCCGGCGAATCGCGCCACCTGCGTGGACTCGGCCAGCCACCCCCAGAAATAACGATGATAGCCGCCCAGAACTTCGTCGCCCCCCTCACCCGACAGCGCCACGGTGACGTGCGCGCGCGTCCCCTTGCACAGGTGCCACAGCGGCAGCACCGCGCTGTCGGAAAGCGGGTCCTCCAGAAATCCGACGATCTCGGCCAGGTCGCCCAGCGCGTCCGGCGCCAGCTGGATGCGCACGTTTTCGCTGCCCACCTGGCGCGCCACGGCCGCGGCAAATTCTGTCTCGTCGCCCCGATCCGAGGCGGCGAACCCGATCGAGAACGTGCGCGGCGGCGGGCGACCGTCGCGGGCGGCGTAGGCGGTCAATGCGCTGGAATCGAGGCCGCCCGAAAGAAACACGCCGGTCGGCACGTCGGCGATGAGGTGTCCCTTCACCGAAGCGTCCAGGCGCTGATCCAGCAGATCGATCAGATCATCGTCGGACAATCTCGGTAACCTTTCGGGACCAAGCTCGTAATAGCGTTGGCTGCTCTCCTGGCCGGTATCTAAATCCACCTCGACCAGCGTGGCGCGCGGGAGCTTGCTGACACCGGCAAAGGCCGTGCCCGGCGACGGAACATACCCGAGACACAAGAACGATCCGACGAATCCCCCGTCAACCGCCGGTCGACCTTGACCGTCGGCGGTGAAGGCGCGCACCTCCGACGCGAAGGAGAGCTGCCGGCCGCTGCGTCGCAGGTACAGCGGCTTGATCCCGAACCGATCGCGCGCCAGAAACAGCCGGCGCCGCGGGCGATCGACCAGCGCGAAGGCGAACATTCCTTCCAGGCGTGCCAGCAGCTCGCGCGCGCCCCACTGTTCATACCCATGCACCAGCACCTCGGTATCGGTGGCACTCCTGAAACGATGGCCGGCGCTGACCAGCTGGTCGCGCAGCTCTTGGAAGTTGTAGACCTCGCCGTTGTAGACGATCTGCACGGCGCCATCTTCGTTGCCCATCGGCTGATGGCCGAGAGGGCTGACGTCGATGACGGACAGGCGCCGCATCCCGATGCCGACGCCACCTTCCACGAAGGCGCCGTGATCGTCGGGGCCGCGGTGCACCAAGGTCGCCACCATGGCGTTGATTTCCGCCGGCTGCACAACGCCCGCACCGGCGAATCGGACGATGCCCACGATCCCGCACATGTTCTAGCGGCCGGTTTCCATCGAGCGCGGCAACATATATCATGTGCGCCGACAATCGTCCGTCGTTCACAAACGCCTCCCTCTATACTGATGGTCCTATGAATATCTTGGGGTTAAACGCCTTCCACGGAGACGCCTCTGCGGTCCTGGTCAAGGACGGCAAGCTGGTCTCGGCCATCGAAGAAGAGCGTCTGAACCGGCACAAGCACTGCGCCGGGTTCCCGTCGCTGGCCAGCAAGGCGGTCCTGCAGCACGGGGCAGTGGCCCCTTCGGAGCTGCAGCACGTGGCTATCTCGCGCGACCCGAAGGCCAACCTGCACAAGAAGATCCTGTACACGCTGCAGAAACGACCGTCGTTCACCAAGCTGGTCAAGAACCGCCTGGCCAACGTGGCCAAGGTGCGCGGCGTGGACGACGCCCTCCGGGCCGCCCTGGCCCCGGACGGCGACAAGATCACCGCCAAGTTCCACAACGTCGAGCACCACAAGTCGCACATCTCCAGCGCCTTCTTCGTCTCGCCATTCGAAGAAGCGGCCTGCCTGTCCATCGACGGGTTCGGCGACTTCGTCTCCACCATGCGCGCCATCGGGCGCGACCGCGACCTGGAGATCATCGACCGCATCGAGTTCCCCCACTCGGCCGGCCTCTTCTACACGGCGATCACCCAGTTCCTGGGTTTTCACAGGTACGGCGAGGAGTGGAAGATGATGGGCCTCGCCCCGTACGGCAAACCGACGTACGTCGAGCCGCTACGCCAGGTGATCCACGCCCTGCCCGAGGGGCGCTTTGAATTGAACCTGGACTATTTTCGCCACCACACCGAGGGCGTCGAGATGTCCTGGGACGAAGGCTCGCCCAAGCTGGCCCTGGTCTTCTCCGACAAGCTGGCCAAGGTGCTGGGGCCGGCGCGCGATCCCGAGGATCCCGAATTTTTCGGCAAGTGGGCCGACATCGCCCACAGCGCGCAGGTCATCTATGAAGAGATCTTCTTCCACGTCCTGCGCGACCTGCACCAGCGGACTGGCCTTCACCGGCTTTCATTGGCCGGCGGCTGCGCGCTGAACTCGGTGGCCAACGGCAAGATCTTCGAGCAGACGCCGTTCCGCGAGGTCTATGTGCAACCGGCCGCCGGGGACGACGGCACCGCCATCGGCGCCGCCTTCTACGTGCAGCACGCCATCCTGCGCCAGCCGCGAACGTTCGTCATGGAGCACGCCTACACCGGGCCAACATTTGACGATGTGGCCATCGAGGCGGCCATCAACAAGGCCCGCGGCAACGGCTGGGACGCCAGCATCACCGTCCGCCGCGTCGACGACGAAACCCTATATCGCGAGACGGCCGCCGCCATCGCCGGCGGCAAGGTGGTCGGCTGGTTTCAGGGCGGCATGGAGTTCGGGCCGCGGGCGCTGGGCGATCGCTCGATCGTCGCCGATCCGCGCCGCGCCGACATGAAGCAGATCCTGAACACGCGGATCAAGCACCGCGAGACCTACCGCCCCTTCGCCCCCAGCATCATGGAGGAGAAGGTGCAGGACTTCTTTGAACGGCAAGAGCCGTCGCCCTTCATGTTGATGGTCTACAAGGTGCGTCCCGAGCAGCGGGCCCGCATCCCGGCCGTCACCCACGTCGACGACACCGGCCGCCTGCAGACCGTCAGCGCCAAGACCAACCCCCGTTATCACCGCCTGATCAGCGAGTTCGCCCGACAAACAGACGTCCCTCTGGTCCTGAACACCAGCTTCAACGAGCACGAGCCGATCGTCGCCACCCCCGCCGAAGCCATCGCTTGCTACCTGAAGACCCGCATGGACGTGCTGGCCCTGGGTAACTGGGTTTTGTCCCGGGCCGCCGCATGAGAACAGCCTTCATCGCGTTCCTGCTGTCAGCGGCCTGCGCGGCCGTGCTGACGCCGCTGGTGCGGGCGGTGGCGATGCGCCTCGGCGTGCTGGATCACGCGCTGACCTCGCGCAAGATTCACGGCCGACCGGTGCCCCGCCTGGGCGGCATCGCCATGGTGACGGCGTTCTATGTCCCGCTGCTGGGGTTGTTCTTCTTGCGCAGCGAAGTGGGCCGGCTGTTCCTGGCGGAAAAGAACCAGGCGGTCGGGCTGTTCGTGGGCGGATTCCTCATCGCGCTGCTGGGGGTCTACGACGATCTGTGGGGCGCGGGCGCCAAACGAAAGTTCGCCGTTCAGTTCACGGTGGCGGCGTTGCTTTATTACCTGGGCTTCCGCATCGACAACGTGGCCAATCCATTCGGCGGGCCCATCGCCCTTGGTTGGGCGGGGATGCCCTTCACGCTGCTGTGGATGGTGGGCGTCATCAACGCCATGAATTTGATCGACGGCCTGGACGGACTGGCGGGCGGCGTGGCGCTGGTGGCCGTCACCACCACGTTCCTCATCGCCTTGCAGCGCGGCCACCCGCTGATGATCCTCTTCTGCGCGGCGCTGGGCGGATCGATCCTGGGGTTTCTGTTCTACAACTTCAACCCGGCGTCGATCTTCATGGGCGACACCGGCAGCATGTTCCTGGGGTTCGTGCTGGCGGCCAGCGCCATCCAGACCAACCAGAAATCGTCGACGGCGGTGGCGGTGCTGATCCCGGCCATTGCTCTTGGCCTGCCCATCCTGGACACCTTGCTGGCCATGAGCCGGCGCGCCGTGCGCGGTCGACCCTTGTTCCGTGCCGACAAGGAACACATTCACCACCGTCTGCTGGCGGTGGGCCTGTCGCATCGCCAGGCGGTGTTGCTGCTGTACGGGATGTGCGTGGTGTTCGGGGCGCTGGCCTTGATGCTGACCTACGCCACCAGCGGCGAAGCGGCGGCGATCCTGGTGGTCCTGGGGATCCTGGCTTTCTTGTTTCTGCGCTGGCTGGGCTATATCCAGCTGGGACAGTTCATGCCCGAGCAGCGCCGCCGCAGCCGCGCCCTGCGCGCCGCCGTGCGCCCCTTCGCCGATCGCCTGCGCCGGGCGGTCACCATCGAAGACGTCTGGACCAGCGTGCGCGAGGTGACCTCCGTGTTCGACGCCAAGTGCGCCCGGCTGGATCTGTCGTCGCGCACCGGGGGCCACGTCTCCACGCCGCTGTCGTTCACCATGGGCTTTGACGAGGTGGCCGAAGCGGGCAGCACGTCCAAGCTGTTCCGCGCCCGTTTCGTCCTGGTCGGCGTCAAACCGGACGACGGCGCGGTCGAGATGGCCTGGGACGACGGCCGCAAGGAACTGGACCGCGACACCGAGATCGCCATCGAACTGTTCTGCGACTATCTGGCCCAAGCCTGCGACCGCGTGCGCGAAACCATCCCCTCGCCCGCCACCCCCACCAGCAGCAACGGCCACCGCTCGACCGCCGGCTAGCCGCAGTGCCGTTCACTTAGCGCAGCGGCATTGCCTCGCCGCTGTCTGTCCCCCGCTCCGGAAAAAGGTCGGACCGCAGGTGCAGGCCGCGCTGGTTTATCTATCGTCCTCCGCCAACCTTGCTGCGCGGCCTGCGCCGAGGACCGAAACTGACGGCGCCGACCGGGACAACCACCACGGACGATGGCGCCGTCAGGAGCGTGGATCGCGCCACTTCAGGTCGACCCAGAACCCGCGAGACCGCCGCTACTGGCGGCAACGACCGTCCGTAAATATTGGGCCACGCTGGCCGCCAGTTTCGGTCCTCGCGACAGGCCACGCAGCGAGGTTACCCGATGACGATACGCTGCCCGGCGCGGCCTGTCACTCCGGTCCGACCTTCCTGCGGAGCGGAGAACGGACAGCGGCGAAGCGAATGCCGCTCCACGAAGTGAACGGCATTGCGGCCCGAGCGGGTCAACGGCGGCGGTGCAGGAGGGCGTCGGCTTCGGTCAGGCGGAGGAGGCGAGCGGCGCCGAAATAGACAAACGCCCCCACCACCACCGGGACCAGCGCCGCCACCGCCCAGGCCAGCAGATGTGGCAACGGCAGAGCGCCCAGTTGCCCTTGCAGAAACCAGACGACGGCGCCCATCACCGCCGACGCCACAAAAATGCGCGCCAGCGCCCCCAGCAGATCGCGCGTCAGCAGGCCGCCGATCTGCATCTGAAAGGCGATCACCAGGACAGCCAGGTTCACGATGGCGGCGATCGAGGTGCCCACGGCCAGCCCCACGTGCCCGAACTGGCGAAACGTCAGCAGGTTCCAGACGACGTTCGCCGCCACGGCGCTCAGGCTGGCCAGCAGCGGAACCCGCGTCCGGCCGAGCGCATAGAAGGCGGGCGCCATGACTTTGATCGCGGCGTAGGCGGCCAGACCGACCGCGTAGCCGCTCAAGGCGCGGGCTGTCTGCTGGGTGGCGATGCTGCCGAAACGGCCGTGTTCATAGATGAGGCGGATGATGGGCATGCCCAGCAAGGCCAGCCCCACCGTCGACGGCACGGTCAGAAAAAGCACCATGCGCAGGCCCCGTCGCAACGTGGCGCGCAGAGCGTCCCAGTCCTGCCCGGCGGCGTCGCGGGCCAGGTGGGTCAGGGACGTCGTCCCCACCGCCACCCCGAACACGCCGATCGGAAGCTGCATCAACCGGAACGCGTAGCTGAGCCACGAGATGGCACCGTCGGAGATCAGGCTGGCGAACGACGAATTGATGACGACGTTGATCTGCACGGCCGCCACGCCCAACGTGGCGGGCGCCATCAGCGCGGCGATCCGGCGCGTCCCCTCGTCGCGCAGCAGGACGTCGGGCAAAAGACGCGGACGAAATCCCAGGCGTCGCAGCGACGGGATCTGAATGGCCAGCTGGGCCAGCCCACCCAGCAACGTCAGCGCCGACCAGGTGATGACCGCGGCGCGCGGCGATGGGCCGATCAGGTACACCGTGACGCCACCGATGATGGCCACGACGTTGAACATCGACGAGGCCAGGGCCGGCGTGGTGTATTTCTCCTCGGCGTTGAGGGCGCCCATCGCCACCACCGCCAGCGACACGATGGGGAGAAACGGCATCATGATCCGCACCAGGTCGCTGCACAGCGCGGCCTTTTCAGGACCAAAACCGGCCGCCACCAGCGCCACCACCGGCTGCGGAAACACCATGGCGGCCAGGGCCACCACCCCCAGATAGATCGTCAGCGTCGACAGCACGCGGTTGGCCAGGGCAAACGCTTCGGCGCGCGAGCGGTTGCGCAGCGTGGCCACGTACGTCGGCACGAACGCGGTGGACAGCGCCCCCTCGGCGAACAGATCGCGCAGCAGGTTCGGAATGCGAAACGCCGCCAGGAAGGCGTCGCTGGTCGCTCCCGCCCCCAGCGTCAGGGCGAAGACCTGTTCACGCACCAGTCCCAGAAGGCGCGACAGCATGGTCAGCGCGCTGACCCGCCGCGCGCCGCGGGCCAGGCGATCGGTGCCGGCGGCCTCGCCGGCTTTCGTGGCGTCGGCAGGCGCCGTCACGGTCATGGCCCTTTGGGTGGCGCGGACAGGGACGCGGGCGCCGAGACCGGGGCCAGGACCGGGACTGCGTTCGGCTCGACCAGCTCTGCCGCCCGATCGCGCAGCGGGGAAGGCGGCCCGCGGCGAATCAGCTCTTCGATCTTCTTGTCGGCGGGCGTCGCCGAGGTAGCCAGACAAGCCAGCAGGTCGACGGCGTCGTCGATGGGCGTGGCCGGCTGCAGGATCAAGAGGCGCGCCGCCTCGACGACACCGCCGGCGGTGGGATCTGATTTCCCGGACGGTGTTCCGGCGCGCGCCCGGCACAAGGCCGCCACGGCCGCGCTGGTCACGGTGGCGACAGAGTCGCGCATCGACTCGTGAAGCGCGGCGATGGCCGCCGGCGAGCGCACGCGCACGACCTGAGCGGTGGCCCGCCTCAGCGCCGGGTCCGGGTCCTTGAGCCCCGGCAAAAGGCCGTCGGTGTCGCCACAGATGCTGGCCGCGTCGGCCAGAGCGGCCAGCGCGGCCAGGCGCGCCGGCGCCGCGGCCAACCCGCGCAAGGCCAGCCCGTGCAGCGCGCCGCAGGCGTGCCATATGACGTCGGGCGGAACCTCCCACTGCTCCAGATCGGCCGGGGCGTCCCCGTCCAGCAGTTCGCCCAGCGTCCGCGCAGCGGCGGCGGCGATGGCGGGATCGCCCGACGAGGTGAGATTGGCGATCGGCTCCGTCAACAAGACCGAGCCGCGGGCGCCGGGCACCGCCGACAACACGGCCAGCACCACGCGACGGTCGGGTTGCGCCAGGCCCTGGGCCAATCGTCCCGGACCGATGCGCTCGACGATGCGTTCGATGGCGCCGCGATCGCGCAGCTTGACGGCGCGCACCAGCTGATCGAAAGCGGGCCTGACCATGCCGGTCCGCACGTTGGTTTCCAGCCCACGGCGCGTCTTGACGCCACCACCGCCGGTGGCAGCTACCCCGGCCGACAGCAGCGCGGCGAACACAAAATACGATAAAACCAGCTTCAGAGTTACCATTCCTGGGCGGTGCGCGTCCTGTTTTCCGCTTCCGTTTTCTTCGCCGGCGCCCTGGTCCTGCCGGCGGCAGCGCCCCGCGCCCAAGGTCAGGTGCCCCAGGTGCCCACCGACGTCGAGGACGACGCGGTGGCGCCAGCCGCAACGCTACCCATCGTCGCCAAGAAGACCACGCGTCCGCTGGCCACGCCCCGCAACGACGTGGCCGGCGCGCCGAACCTGGCCCAGGTCGACGCGGCGTTGTGGCGCAGCGCCCAGCCCACGGCCGAAGGCTTCAGGAACCTCAAGGCCATGGGCATCCGCACCGTGGTCAGCCTGCGCCGCCTGGCCGACGACAGGACTCCCCTCAAGGGGCTTGGTCTGCGTTACGTCCACATTCACTTTGCCCCCTGGCGCGCCGAGGACGAGGACGTGGTGCGGTTTCTCAAGGTGGTCAGCGATCCCCAGAATCAGCCGGTGCTGGTCCACTGTCAGCACGGCGCCGATCGGACCGGCACCATGGTGGCCATCTATCGCGCCTACGCCCAGGCGTGGCCGCTGACCGAAGCGATGCAGGAACTGCCCCGATTTGGCTTTCACAGCATCTGGGCGAACCTCAAAAGTTATCTCGCCCACCTGGACCTGCGCGCTCTGCGCGACAAGGTCGCCGCGGCGCCACCACCCGCCGTCGAGATCGTGCCGTGATCGGGGCCAAGCCGGGGCCAACCACGACAGTGCGCTCGGTTTTCGTGACCAGTTTCAGGCCCGCTTTCTAGTAGGTGCCATTGCATCGGCCTGCTAGTGTTTACGGCCGTGATGCCTGCCAAGACCCGACCGATGAGCGCGCCGCCGGGCGAGGGCTCCTGGCAGGCATTCTTGGCCAAGAAACGCCTCAAATCGACGCGCCAGCGCGACCTCATCGTCGACGAATTCTTGGCCATGCGCGGCCACATCAGCCTGGAAGATCTCTACGCCCTGGTGCGCGCCAAAAATCCCGCGGTCGGCTTTTCCACCGTGTACCGGACCATGCGCCTTCTGGAAGAAGCGGGGTTGGCCCACGAGCGGCATTTTGAACAGGGGCGCACGCTGTACGAACGCGCCGACGCCAAGTCGCACCACGATCACTTGATCTGCGAGAAGTGCCATCACATCATCGAATTCGAAAACGACGCCCTGGAAGCCCTGCAGCGCAAGGTGGCCATCGGCTTCGGGTTCGTCATCACCAATCACCGCCATGAGATCTACGGTCTGTGTCCCAAAGCGCGCGGCGAGGCGAGTGGGTACTGCCCCGCCGAAGTGGCGAAGATCCGTCCCGTCGCAAGACAGTCACCGCCGCGGCTTCTGATGCCGGCCAAGCAACGCT
>JAXDMH010000183.1:0-7144 GCA_034666225.1 Myxococcales bacterium | reverse complement strand
GTGTGTCAGACACAGCTAAAGCAGTAAGCGTGCCCACGGTTTTACGACTCAACACCGTTGATCTACGGGCATCTCCCGCCGCGTCGGAAGGCGATCTCGTTGCCTCCCGGTCCACACCTGTTGCTATTAGTAAGTAACGATTCCTAATAATCTTACCCGGATCAGTGCTCCGCGCTGACCGGCCCACGGTCGACTGCGCCAGGGAATCCGGCATTTCAGCGGCCTGGCGCTTGATCGTGATAAGGTAATAATAATTACAATCACCGCCGAGAAGGCCGGGAGCCGCGGCCGGGTGGTGTAGGACGACAGCACGACGGCGCCGGCCTCGAACTCGGTCGCCTCCGTAAATGGCCGCCGCCCACCTTCGGCGATCCCAAGTACTGCACCGGCCCGCTGACCGATCTGCGATCGGCCTGAGTCTCCGGCCGCGAGCGATTCGCGGAGCCGGTGCTCGGGATTGAACCGAGGACCTACGGTTTACGAAACCGTTGCTCTACCACTGAGCTACACCGGCAGACGTTGTGGCTGTGGGTACTTACGCCAACCCTCGAACCTCGTCAACCGTCGAGAGTCAGCGCCCCACCCGCGCCGGCGGCGGCTCCCAGTAGCCCCGCACCAGGGCGGTGGCCTGCGCTTCACCGGCGCTGGGCTGCCGCCCGTAACGCCCCAGCGGAACCAGGAAGGCCACGGCCACCAGGACACAAAGCCCCAGCTGCCGCAGCCAGCGCCGCTGGTCATCGTCGCCCAGGCGGGCCACGCCCAGCGACACCGCCGTCAGGACCAGCAGGGCGATCGGCAGCAGCGACCAGCGTCCGGGCAGGTGCAGCAGCCAGCCCACGCTGTAAGGCACGTACCCGTCGCCCAGCAACGGGAACGCCAGATCGAAGACGGGGTTGTTGAACTGCTCGGGATAGTGCGGGTACATCACCGCCGACATCCCGTTCAGGACCACGGACGGAATCATCAGGCCCGCGATCAGCGTGGCCAGCAGTGGCCGCGCGATCCCGCGCCGCCAGACGTGGGCGGCGGCCACCATCAGAAACGGCGCCACCGTCACCACATAACGCGGGCCCACGCACCAACCGGCGCGCCAGTTGCTCATCCCCGACAGAAAAAGAAACATCGCCACGCAAACGGCGATGACCGCCGCCCCGTCGCGACGCGGCCGCCGGGCCAGCAAGACAAACGCGCAGGCAGCACCCAGCGCCAGCAGCGGCGAGAACGCGAACAGCCCGTAATCGGGAGAGAACAGAAAGCTGCCGAAGGCGGAAAACTTGGGGATGGACAGGCCGTGAAACCCGGCCGCGTGCGCGGTACGGGCAAAGTAGGCGTTCTCGATGTACCCGAACGGCAACCGCCAGGGGCGCCCGAACAACGCCGCGTGATAGACGCCGAAGGCGATCACCGGCGGCAAAGTCCCCGCAAAAAAGAGCCAGGCCTCCTTGCGATAGCGCCAGACGGCGTAGACGGCCAGGATCGCCGACACCAACACAGCCTGGTACTCGAACAGCACGCACAACCCGGCCAGCAAACCCGAGGCGAAAAATTGTCCCGGCGATACCGGACCGCCCTTGCCCCGAAACGCCGCCAGCGCCCGCGTCGAATCATCCGTGGCGCCGGGTGGCGCCAGCAACATGTAGGCTCCAAAACCGGCCGCCGCGGCCAGCGAGTGTCCGACGAAGATCACCGCGTACGGAAAAAAGATCGTCCCCAGGGCAAACCCAGCCGTCAGAAGATCCCGCGCCGCCGCCGAGCGCGACACGCCCTCCACATAGCGCGCGAAAAAGAACAGAAACGCGCACAGCGGCAGTTGCACCGCCACCAGGCGCAACCAGAAGACGGTGGCCTTCTTCCCGGGCGATCGCCACCCCATCAGGTGACGCAGCTTGGTCTGCGCCAGCAACACCGGGACACCCAGGAACGACGCCCCGGGCGCCTTCGATGAATAGACGTGCTTGTTGGCCGTCGCCTTGTCGTTGACCCACCCCCACTCGCGTTCGACCTGGTCCAGGTTCAGGACGTGATGTTCGACGATGGCGCGGGTCATCCAGACGCGCGCGTTCTCGTTGGGGTTGTTCAGCCGTTCGTAATAGGGAAAGACCGACAGGTACACCAGCGAAACCAAGATCCAGACGGCGTTTCGCCGCCAAAACGATTCGGCCCCGGGCGCGGATATCGCATGGCCGTCGGTCATCGATCAGCCGGGCAATATACGCGCTTTCGCTGGTCCTTCCACCGCGCCAGGCGCGGCGACCGCGGCCCCCGCGCCCGCCCACCGACGATCCCGACCACGCCGATCACAGCATCTGGCAACGGATCGGCAACTCGCAACGACCGTTGCAGCATTCCTGGCGCAGACCACAGATCCCGCAGTTGACGCGCCGGCCGCAGGCATCGGTCACCACGCCACACTGGATGTTGCGGCAGGCACGGCCGTCGTCCTGGCAGGGAACACAAACGTTGGGCTGGAGAAGGTCGCCGCACATGTCGCCGACCGTGGCGCAGCCTCCACAATGAACCGTCTGTCCGCAGTTGTTGATGACGTCGATGTTGCAACGCCGGCCGCAGGTCCGCGCCACCGTCTCGGGATCGCACGCGTCCGGGCCAACCTCGGGAGGAACGTCCACCGGCACCCCGCCAGTGCCTGCGCCGCCGCTGCCCGGCATGCCGCCGCTGCCGATGGTGCCGCCGCTGCCGTCACCGCTGCCACCTTGGCCGCCGCTGCCGCCCCCGCTGCCGCCTTGGCCCCCGCTGCCGCCCGCGGCGGATCCGCCGCTGCCGGGCATGCCACCGCTTCCACTGGCGCCGCCGCTGCCAGGAACATCCTCGCCAGCGTCGCCTTCGCTGCCACCCGTGCCTCCGTCGGCGGTGGACACGCAGGGCTGGCTTTTCACCGTCAGGTTCACCGTGACGACGGCGCCCGAGTCGATGTTGGCGGCGGTCGCTTGACCGACGCCGATCTCGCATGCGCCGGCCAACACGGAGCCCCGAATCACCATGGCGCCGCGCGCGCTGGCCGGCAGATACAGCCCGACCCGTAACGTGTCGACGCCGGCCAAGGGCACCGTCACCGACGGATACCGCCCGCTGGCCACCGTCTCTTGCGCCGACCCCACCGCCTGCAGGGACAACGTGACGTCGGCGAACTGTTGATCGCCGTCGACATACACCTTTAACAATGACCGCGGGTTTCCGCATCCGGCGCCAAGCGCGACCACACCCAGCGCCAGCAAGACACGGGCACAGCTTGTCGTGGTCATCGGCATGTCACCAACCCATCGCAGGAGGGATCGCCCTTGTGGCCGGCGACGGCACCGATCACCACGGCGCCAGCCACCGCGCCACCAACGACGGCCCAGAACCACCATTTCTTGTAGATGGGTCGGCCATCAGCCGCGCTGTCCGAACCGGGTCCCGCGTCGGTGCGCAGCACATTCGACGAGGCGGCGCTTTTGCCTGGGTCATGCGCCATGGCCAACGACTGGGGCGGCAAGGCGGGCGCCGCGACGGGCGGTGGCGTGGTCACAGGTTGCACCGCGGCCGGACGAATTCCCGCGGGCGCCAGCGCCCCGGGCGGCGGCTGGTTGTACGCCACCGGTGCCAGCGGCGACACGGGCGACACGGGCGGCGCCGTCGCCGCCGCTGTCCTGGCCGTCGCGGTGGCGGTGAATCCCTTGCGCATGGTCGAAGGTGCCTGGGTGGCCGGCGACGGGGCTACGCCGATGGGCATCGGCGGCGGCAAGGTTGTCGGCGGCTGGACGGCCTCCAGGTCACGCAAGTGTTGCTCGACCATCGCCAGGTTGGGCGGATTGGGCTTCTCCGCCAGGAACCGTCGATAAAACCGCACCGCCTCCGCGCGGTTTCCCATCTTCCTCTGGCATTGCGCCATGTTGAAGAGCAGGTTCGGTTCGGGCTTGGCCAGATAGGCTTCCTGATACTCGGTGAAGGCGTCCTGAAAGCGCTCGACCCGATACAGGCTCTCCGCCTTGCTGTAGTGCTCCTTCGCGCGTTTGACGTCGACCTCGGCCCACGCCGT
The DNA here is from genome assembly GCA_034666225.1 of Myxococcales bacterium. GTDB lineage: Bacteria > Myxococcota_A > Polyangia > Fen-1088 > Fen-1088 > DATKEU01. The sequence continues at coordinate 3,108 of JAXDMH010000183.1, read as the reverse complement.
GACGGAAAAAAACGTCACGCCCGCTAGCAGAGCCCAACTGCTGGCTCGACCGCGCATCACCATTAAATTTATTCCCCTGGTTCCCGCGAAGTCAATGCCGCAATCCGGCGGCCCGCGACAGCTTCACTTCGAAAACACCCGAAAAAGACGCTTGATCGGGTCGTAAAAACGATCGACCACCCGTTCCTTGAGAGGAATGATCGCGTTGTCGGTGATGGTGATGTTTTCGGGGCAGACCTTGGTGCAGCACTTGGTGATGTTGCAATAGCCGATGCCGTGCGCCTTGCGCAGATCCTCGGCGCGATCCTCGACGTCCAGCGGATGCATCTCCAGCGCCGCCGCGTACACCAGGAACCGCGGTCCGATGAACTCGTCGTGCTTGTGGTGATCGCGCAAGACGTGGCAGACGTCCTGGCACAGAAAGCATTCGATGCACTTGCGGAACTCCTGCACGCGCTCGATGTCTTCCTGCTGCATGCGCCAGGTGCCGTCGGCGGCGTCGGGGGCGCGCGGCTTGAACGGCTTGATCGCTTTTTTCACCCGGAAATTCCAGGACACGTCGGTCACCAGGTCGCGCACCGACGGAAAGCTGTGCATCGGCTGGACCGTGACCGGCTGATCCAGCGGCAGATCCGACATGCGGGTCATGCACATCAGGCGCGGCATCCCGTTCACCTCGGCCGAGCACGAGCCGCACTTGCCCGCCTTGCAGTTCCAGCGCACGGCCAGGTCGTTGGCCTGCTCCGCCTGGATCTGATGGATGGCGTCCAGCACCACCATCCCCTCGCTCACCTCGGTCGGGTAGTCCTTGAAATCGCCTTTGCCGCGTTCACCCCGCCAGACCTTGAAAACGACCGTGGGCATTACTTGTTCTCCTCGACGATCTGTTTCAGATCCGCGCGCAGCGCGGGGATGGGCTCGCGACGCAGTTGCATGCGGCCGTCCGGGCCCTTTCTGCAGATCAGATTGAAGTTCCCGTAGGCCACGTCCTTGCTCGGATAGTCGTCGCGGAAGTGACCGCCCCGGCTCTCCTTGCGCTCGATGGCCGATAGCGCGATGGCCTCCGAACAGGTCAGCAGGTTGGACAGATCCAGCGCCGTGTGCCAGCCCGGGTTGTACGCGCGGTTGCCGCCCACGGCGACCTTCTCGGCCCGCCGGCGCAGCACCTCGATCCCTGCCAGGGCGCGGCCCATATCAGCCTCGCTGCGGACGATGCCGACGTTGGCCTGCATCAGGTCCTGCAGCTCGTACTGGATCTTGTACGGCCCTTCGCCGTCGCCGACACCGCGTTCGAACGGGGCCATGGCCGCGCGGGCCGCCGCCTCGATCTGGTCGGGACGAATTTCGACGGGGCGGCTCTCCTTGGCGTACGTCGCAGCGTACTGCCCGGCCCGTTTGCCGAACACCAGGAGATCGGACAGCGAATTGCCGCCCAGCCGATTGGCGCCGTGCAGGCCCGCCGCGCACTCGCCGGCCGCGAACAGCCCCGGCACCGTCGACATCTGCGAGTCAGCGTCGACCCGGATGCCGCCCATGATGTAGTGGGTGGTCGGCCCCACCTCCATCGGCACCTCGGTGATGTCGATGTCGGCCAGCTGTTTGAACTGGTGATACATGCTGGGCAGCTTTTTCTTGATGTGCTCGGCGCCGCCCGGCACCCGGCTCTTGATCCAGGCGATGTCCAGGAACACGCCGCCGTGCGGGCTGCCCCGCCCTTCCTTCACCTCGCGCATGATGCAGCGGGCGACGTGGTCGCGGGTCAGAAGCTCGGGCGGGCGACGGGCGTTCTTGTCGCCCTGGGTGTACCGCCAACCTTCTTCCTCGCTGTCGGCGGTCTGGGTTTTATAGTTGTCCGGGATGTCGTCGAACATGAATCGACGGCCGTCCTTGTTGCGAAGAACGCCGCCTTCACCGCGCACGCCCTCGGTGACCAGGATGCCGCGCACGCTGGGCGGCCACACCATGCCCGTCGGGTGGAACTGCACGAACTCCATGTCCATCAGCTCGGCGCCCGCCTCATAGGCCAGCGCCTGGCCGTCGCCGGTGTACTCCCAGCTGTTGCTGGTGATCTTGAAGGCGCGGCCCACGCCGCCGGTGGCGAACACCACCGCCTTGGACTTGAACACGCGCAGGTATCCGCGCTCGCGGTCATAGGCGAAGGCGCCGGCGATGCGCTCGCCGTCCTTCAGCAGCGTCGTGACCGTGTTCTCCATGTACACCTTGATCCCCTGGTGCACGCCGTGGTCCTGCAGCGTGCGGATCATCTCCAGGCCGGTGCGATCACCGACGTGGGCCAGCCGCGGATAACGGTGGCCGCCAAAGTTGCGCTGCAGGATGCGGCCGTCCTTGGTGCGATCGAAGACCGCGCCCCACGCTTCAAGCTCGCGCACGCGATCGGGCGCCTCCTGCGCGTGAAGCTCGGCCATGCGCCAGTTGTTCAGGTACTGGCCACCGCGCAGGGTGTCGGCGAAATGCACCTTCCATCCGTCGCGGTCGTCGACGTGGCCCATGGCCGCCGCCACCCCGCCTTCCGCCATGACCGTGTGGGCCTTGCCAAGCAGCGACTTGCAGATCAGGCCCACCGACGCGCCGGCCGCCGACGCCTCGATGGCGGCGCGCAGCCCCGCGCCGCCCGCGCCGATCACCAGGACGTCGTGTTCATGCGTCTCGTACTCGGCCATTTTACAGAATTCTCCAATCGTGAATCACGCCCATCGAACAGAGGCGAACGTAGACGTCGCTCAATCCGACGCCGAAGAGACTGAACCAGGCCCACTTGGGGTGGTGCCGATTGAGGCAGCTCACGCAGTCATAGGCGCGCTTGCGCAGCGGCCGCCCCGAAAATCTGTCCATGACGCCGCCCACCAGGTGGCGCAAGGAATGACAGCCCAGCGTGTAGCCGCTCAGCAGAACGGCATTGAGAGTCAGCACCAGCGTCCCCACCCCGATCCCAAATTTCGCGTGGCCGGTCGCCGGATCGTTGAACCACATGGCGTGCCACGCATCCAAGGTCAGCAGCACGATGAAGGCCAGCGCGAAGTACAGCGCATAGCGGTGCAGGTTCTGGATCAGCAGCGGCCACTTCGCCTCGCCGCGATATTCGTGGCG
>JAXDMH010000182.1:0-5777 GCA_034666225.1 Myxococcales bacterium | reverse complement strand
ATTTTTTCACGAGCGGCGCGTCGTGGTGCGAACGCGGTGTACTGCGGCGGCGACAGCGACAGCGACTGATCGTTCGTGAACCTGGCGTGACAAAACCAGCGGCGAGAGTTCCCGCTATTGCGCGCCGAAGGTCGTGAACGAACAGTGGTGCGTGGTCGCGTCGCAGGTCGCACCCTGGGGGGCGCACCAGCACTTGGCAGCCGCCGAGCAGGTGCCGGGATCCAGCGACGTGGCTTCGACGCAGGTGTGGGTCTTGCCGCTGCAGACGTCGCCGCCGCAGGCCTTGCCAGAGTCGATGCAGTCGGTGTCGTCGGTGCAGGTCGTGCCCATGCCGCCCGGCACGTCGGGTTTGAGGCCCGGCGCGATGTTGCCGCCGCCGGCGAGGTTGCTGACGCGGCCGATCTTGTTGCCGTCCAGCTCGGTGAAATAGATGTTCTTGTCCGGGCCCACGCAGATCCCCGTCGGAACGGAACGCGGGGTCGGGATCGCGTACTCGGCGATCACGCCGGCCGGCGTGATGCGGCCGATGGCGTTGTCGCGGTACTCGACGAACCAGACGTTGCCGTCGGGACCGCCCACGATCGCTCCGGGGCTGCCGCCCGACGGGACCACGAACTCGGTGATCACGCCGGCGGGCGTGGCGCGGCCGATCTTGTGACCGTCCTGCTCCGAGAACCAGAGGTTGCCGTCGCTGCCGCTGGTGATGGCGAACGGATTGCTGGCCGGCGTCGGGATGGGAAACTCCGTGAACGTCCCGGTCGGGGTCATGCGTCCGATCTTGTTGCCCGTAGCGTGCTGTTCGGTGAACCACAGGTTGCCGTCGGGCCCGGCCGTGATCGAATATGGGCCGCCGTTCGCCGTGGGGACCGTGTACTCGGCGAACATCCCCGCCGGGCTGACGCTGGCGATGCGGTTGCCCGTCGGTTCGGTGAACCAGAGGTTACCGCCCGGGCCGCTGATGATGCCGGCCGAGTCGCGGCCGCCGGGTACACCACGCTCGGTGATCTTGCCGGCGGGCGAGGCCGAGCCGACGCCCTGCTGCTTTGTGTACCAGACGTTGCCGTCGGGGCCGGCGGCGATGCCGACCGGTCCGATGTTGGTGACGGCGGTGTTGAACCGCGTGAACATTCCCGCTGGCGTCATGCGCGAGATGGCGCTGGGGCTGGTGCTTTCGTGATTGAACCAAAGATTGCCATCGGGCCCGGCAGCGATGGCGCCTGGCTCGCTGGAGGTCGGGATCAGGAACTCTGTGATGGTGACGCTGGGGCCGTCGCCGCCCTGCGCTCCGCCGGCAGCGGGAGTTCCCCCCGCGCCGGGCGCGCCGCCGCTGCTGCCGCCGCCGTCCGGATTGGTGCCGCCATTCCCGCCGCCGCTGCCGGACATCCCTCCGCCGGCGCCGCCGCCACCCGAGGCGCCACCGCTGCTGCCACCGGCGCACGCCCAGCCAGTGCCGATCCAGGTGCAGCCACCCGCGCCCGACGGGCCGCCGCCGTGATTACCGCTGCCCGACTGGTTGCCGCCGCCGCTGTTTCCGCTGCCGCCGCTGTTGCCGCCGCCTCCGCTATCCGACGGGTTGCCGCCACAGCCGCTGACGGCAAAGCCCAGCGCGACCAGCCACGGGGCCCAAACCGGTTTCACCATCAATTACGCCAGCAGCTCCGGGATGATCCCTGTGGTCATGGAGTCACCCAGACCGTACGACTTCGCGGTGCCACCGTAAGCAGTGAGCAGCGTGTAGGGGACCTTGCTGACGTTGTCGCCGACCATGCGAATGTGCGTATCGCCCTTCAGCTTGCCGCCCGCCTTGCCTGACACCAACAACGGGAAGTCGAGTCCGCTGTGGGTCGGGGACTCGGAACAGCACGACGTCGTGTAGATGGCGCTGTTGTCCAGCAGGTTGCCGGCGCCGTCAGGCGTGTTCTTCATGCGCACCAGCATGTCGGACAGGCAGGACATGGTGTAACGAATGCCCTTGTTGAATCCCTCGGTGCTGGCGGCGACGCCGCCCGGGCCGCCGCGATGGCCGTAGGCGCCGTGGAATGTCGTCGCGGCAAGACCGATCTCGGTGTATTGCCCGTGGCACGCCGGCGACGTGAACAGGAACGAGAAGATGCGCGTCAGATCGCCCGCCAGCGCGAACACCATCATGTCCGAGAAGGCCTGGCAGCGCTGGCGCGTGATCATTCCGTCGGCACCGCGATTTGGATACGCCTTGTCCGGATCGGTGATGGTGCCCACCACCTTCGGCGCCTCCATGGCCATGATCTGCCCCTGCAGCTGGTGCAGCCCCGACAGGTGCTGATCCAGGCGGCGTTGATCCTCGACACCCAGGCGCCCGCGCAGCGCCTTCGATTCGTCGCCGATGGCGTCCAGCACCATGCGCCGGCGCAGCAGCTCTGGATCGGGCGCCTTCGCCGGGCCGGCGGCCGGCATCGCGTACTTGACCAGCTGGGCGAAGAACTTGGCCGGGCTCAGCTCGGGCGGGTTGGGTGCCGCCGACTTGATGTACGAGAGATTCAGGCCCTGGCCGGTCGCACCGTTCGTGCTGCAGATGCCGACGTGCAGACCGTTCGAATACGTCGCCCCGGTGTTGGTGATGGCGCCGATGACCTGATCGATCGTCGGCAGCTGGACGATGCCGGCTCCCGTCTGCGCGCCGGTGAGCGCCTGGATCGGATGCGACTGGTGGGCATTGGTGTCCGCGCTTTTCATGTTCAAGCCGGTCACCACGGAGATCCACGGCTTGACCTCGATCAGTGGCTCCAGCTGCTCGCTGAGCTTCCATGCGTCGCCGACGCCGGTACGCGCGGGGTTCCAGCGGCTGGGGATGATGCCGTTGCCGAAGAACCAGGTGCCAAAGCGGACCGGCAGGGGGCCGCCCGCCGCATACGCGGTGCCGTTGTTGTTCAGCATGCCGACCAGGCGCGGCAGCGGCACCGACACGGCGACGCCCGCGCCCAGCATGCCCCGCAGGACCTTTCGACGCGAAATCACGGTGCGACTGGAAAAGGCCATCGTGTGGTCTCCTTACTAGGGCGTCGGTTCAACGAAACGGAAGCCTTCGCTGGCCACCAGATCCAGCATCAGCTGATCCAGGTGGTTGCCGCCGGCGGCAAAGCCGGCAGCCAGCTTGTTCAGGACGGGGCCGTCGCGTTCGCCGGGCGCACGGCCGAGGGCGTTCGTGTACAGCTTGCTGACCAGGCAGGGGCCGACCACGGAGGCGTTTCGCAGGGCCCCGCCCAGTTGGGCCAGGCCGTCGAACGGCACGCCGTCCAGATTTCCGGTGGCGTCGATGGGCTTGCCCTTGTCCATCGTCCGATAGCGTCCGACGCCGTCAAAGTTCTCCATGCCCAGGCCGACCGGATCCATCTGGGCATGGCAGGCGGCGCAGGAGGGATTCGCGCGGTGGTCGGCCAAGATCTGGCGGATCTGGTCATCCGGATTCCTGGCCGGGGGCAGCTGGGCCATGACCTCCGGCGGCGGCGGCGGCACGATCTGACACAGCAGCGTCTCGCGCACGAACTTACCCCTTCGCGTCGGCATGCTCCGCTCCGGCAAGGACATCCCGGCCAGGATGGCCCCGCTGCCCAGGATACCCGCGCGCGGCGAATCGGCGGGGATGGTCACTTTTGAAAATCCGGTGCCGCCGGGGGCGGGCAGGCCATAGTGCTTGGCCAGCTCTTCGTTGAGGAAAGTCGTCTTGCTGTCGAACAGCGACAAGAAATCACCGCGCGAACCAAAGACGACGTCCTCCAGGCGCATCTCCAGCTCGGTCTGCATGGCCTGGCGCAGGGTCGGCGTGAAGTTCGGGTAGACCATCGGATCAGGCATCGCTTCCTGCAGGAAGTGCAGCGCATACAGATCGTAGGCGAACGCGGTCAATGCCTGGTGCGCCCGGGGATCGGCAAGCAGGCGTTTGGCCTGGGCGTTGACACCGTCGGCGCTGGCCAGTGTGTCCTTGGCTGCGGCGTCCAGTAGCGCCGGGTCGGGCAGCGTGTTCCACAGCATCGACGCCAGACGCGACGCCATCTCGAAGCTGCTGTACTTCAAACGGCCGTGGTCGGCGGCGCTGGGCGCACCCAGCTCGACGCGATAAAGAAAATTGGGCGACTGCAGAATCAGGTTCACCGCGTGGCGCATGCCGATCAGCATGCTGCTGCCGGGCTGGCCGGCGATGCTGGTGGCCAGCGTGACCAGACGGTTGCTTTCCTCATCGGTCAACGTCCGACGGTAAGCGCGCCGGCCCAGCGTCGACAGCGCCTGCTTGGCGCAGGCCGCGTCGGTCGCTGTCTGTGGAACGCAGGCCAGCGCCGCCGTGAGCCGCGCCGGATCGCCGAACAGCCAGGTAGTGGCCGCCGACGCCGACGCTTCATAAAGATTGGTCCCCGACGGCGAGATCGACACCGACGATGCGCCAACGCTGACAAAGCCGTCGTCGGTGAAATCGGGATCGACGGTGCCCACCGGCACATCGGCGCCCAGGAGATCGCGCAGGCTGTTGCCGTACTGCGACGCGGTCAGCCGGTGCATGTGCGCGGTGGGCTGTGCGCCACCGGGTGGCGCCGTATTCCCTCCCATGCCCGGGTTGGGATTCTGCCCAGGCCCGGGATTCGACGTTCCGCCACCACCGGGATTATCGGTTGGACCGCCGGGGGTTCCGTCGATCGATCCGGTGCACGCCGTCGCCGCGAACGAGGCTAGAACGGCACCCATCACGATAATTGGTCCGACCGGCCGCTGCGAGAACTTCAACACGGCATACACCTCCCTCGGTTCTCATAGGAAGACGCGCAGCGGAGCGTTTGGCAGGCAGAAAAAGCGCGGCGGCTATAGAGATTTCGGCTATTTAGAAATGTCCAGGGCCGAGATCGACACGCGACTACTGATGCACGACCGCGGCGCTGTAGACCTCGACGGTCGAACGAGCGGTCGTGCTGATGGCGCCCTTCGACGTCGTTTGATCATAGTTGCCGACCTTGAAGTAAAACTTGCTGCCCAGGGTGCCGGCGCTGGGCGTCCGCGTGAACACAGACTTGCCGTTGATGGAGACCGTCAGGATGTTCTTGGTCAGCGACATCGTGAAGGTGTAAGGCGTGTTCAGCGGGACGGCGTTGCCCAGGCCGGTGCTTCCGCCCTGTCCCCGGGCTTCCTCATAAAACAGCGTGAAGCCACCGCTGGAATACTGCAGTTCAGCCAGCGTGATCGAGCTGGGCCCGTTGAAGACCTGGGCGATGGTGACGCTCGATCCCTTCAGCACCTTGCCTTTGACAGTCATGGTGTTGGTGCCCGACGCCGACCAGGCGGCCCCGCCGCCGCCCGGGGCCATTTCTCGCAGTTCGGTGCGCGGATGCACGGAATTCGTCGTGGTGATGCCGGTGACGGGGTCCATGAAGATCTGGCCACCGTCATCGGCCTTGTAGAAATACAGGTTCGAGAAGGTCGGCAGCTCGATCGCGCCGACAGTGGTCGGCGACGTGCCGCTTCCCGTCGGCAATTGAAGCTGCCAGATCGAATAGTCGATCGCCGGCGGAGGACCGTTGGTCGGTATGAAGCCGTCACTCTGCTGGTCCGCGGAACCGTCAGGGGGCGCCATTGTCGTCCCGCCAGTGCCGTCGCTGCCGCCGGTGCCGGCGCCCCCGTCGGTGACGACGCCTCCGGTGCCCTCGACGACAGCGCCGCCGCTGCCGGAGCTGCCGCCGGCCCCGAAATTTCCGTCACCGCCTGTCCCAGGCACCCCGCTGGAGCTGCCTTCGATCATCCCACCCGAGCACGCGCTG
>JAXDMH010000181.1:0-21608 GCA_034666225.1 Myxococcales bacterium | reverse complement strand
TGCGTGGTCAACAAATACCTGGGATACGCCCTCGGCCGCGTTCCAACGGCGGGCGACCTGCTGGTCGTGGACCAGGCGACCACGCAGTTTCGCGGGCAAGGTCGGCGGTTCCCCAGCCTGGTCAGCGTCGTCGCCACCCACCCGTTGTTTCGTTCCCCCGGACCGGAGATGTTCCAATGAGCAGCAAAGTCGAGACCCTGCTTCGCCGGCGAACGTTCCTCAAGGGCGCCGGCGGCGCCTCGATCGCGCTGCCCTTGCTGATGGGCAGCGCGGGTTCTGCGCGCGCCGCCGGACCCGTGCCCGAACGGTTCACCAGCATCTATTTCGGCAACGGCTTCCCCGCCAGCCTCAGCACCAATGGGCTGACCGGCGCCATCGCGCCGCTGGCTCCGTTTGCCGGCCAGCTCACGATGCTTCGAGGGATCAACGCCGTCTCCTCCGCCCCGGGCACCGGACACATCCCCGGCAGCGCCAGCTTCTGCTGCGCGCAGGACAGCGGCGGTAACGACAAGGGGGGACCCAGCCTCGACTGGGTCGCATATCAGAGCCTGAACCCTGGGACCCTGCTGCCGGTGCTGGCCGCGGGCGCGTACGGCAGGACCAAGCCCGAAAGGCTCCGCTGGATTCACTCCTGGCGAGCCGCGGGGCAGCCCAACGATCCCTACGACAACACCATGAGCGTATTCAACCTGCTGTTCGGCGGGCCGGCCACGAACATGCCGAACCCCAACGCCGGCGCCGAGGAGGCGCGCTACCGCTATCGGCTCAGCGTTCTGGATGCGGTGACGGACGAATACACGAAGATTCGCGACGGCAGCGCTTACCCGGCCAGCGTGCGATCCGTGATCTCGAATCACCTGGAACTGGTGCGCGAGCTGGAGAAGCGCGTGCTGGATCTGCACGCCATGGGCGGACAGCCGTCACCCACCTGCGCAAAGCCCGCCGCGGTGGCGCTCAGCTCACGGACGAACCTGGGCATGGACAACTACACCAAGGTATGGGGAGCGCTGACCGACCTCTACGTGCTCGGGCTCCGCTGCGATCTGTTCAGGTTCGGAAACCTGGTGCTCACCAACGGCGGCGACGAGTTTCCGCTGACGGTGATGGGGCAGACCGCCAGCGACATCCACGGCGACTGGTACCACAGCTACGCCAACCGCAAGGTCCAGGTCGACTACGTGATCAACTGGGAGTTCCAGATGATCGCCCAGTTCCTGCAGAAGTTGAACGACCCGGTTTTCAAGGACGTCGACGGCAACACTTTGCTCAACGGCACCACAGTCCTGATCGGAACCGAGCTCAGTGATCCCCCCAGCCACTCGCGCAGCGGAATGACGTTCTGGCTCGCCGGCGCGCAGAAACGTTTCAAGACCGGGACGCTGGACCTGGGAAACCGGTCCGACACGGACATGTACAACACCGTGCTGCAATCGATGGGCGACAGGCTGCCTACGCCCTTCGGCAAGAAGGACACGTACACGGCGCCGCTTCCCATCTTGATCTAGCCGTACGGGATCAACGCAGAGAAGGGGCAGGCAGCCGCGATGCAGCGACGGCCGTGCAGCGTTAGAGGTGACCGTCGATGTCGTCGCTGGCGGCGATGTAGTAAATTTTGCCGTCCTTGTTGGCGGCATTGGCGGTCGACACCATGTACGAGTTGGAGTTGTTGTCGTAAGCAACACCGGAGACGCTGGTGCTGGTGCCCCCGAACCGGTAGGTCTGTTTCAACCCCGGAACGCCGAGACCGGTCGTGTCCTGATTGATGACGAACAGATACCCGTTGGTCGACCCAATGACGATCGTCCCACTCCGGTACAGCGGCGCTGTGGCAAAAGCCTCGGAAATGGTATTCACCAAATAGGGATATGAACCGCTGATGGTGGCGCCGCTGGAGTTGAGGACATAGACCTTGCCCGCCTGGTTGCCGAAATAGACGCGACTGTACTGGGCGTCGACATAGTGACTCTTCACCTGGCAATTGCTCATGCAGCCGGCGTCGTGATAGCTCCAGTTCATCGGGGTGCCCGCGAAGTTGGGGTCGGCGGGATTCAGCGACCACAGATTCCCGCCGTCGTCGCCGGCGTACAACGTGTTGGCGATGACGGTGATGCGGCCGGTGACCGCATTGCCAGAGGGTTTGGTGTTCATGGTGGCGGCGCTCATCGCGGTGATATCGATCTTCGCGATCTCGCCGGTCAGGCCCAGGAAGCTGAAGGTGTGGCCGCTGATCCAGATGGCCGGCGCCGTGTTGTTCGAGGTCACCGTGGTGTTCAGCGGCGAACCGGCGGGCATGCGCGGAGATACCGCTGTCTTGCCGAGCACCCACAACTTCGGCGTCGTTCCCACCGTGGTGGTGCCAGCCCAGTAAAGGTTGTTGCTGTCCTGCGCCAGCGGCGAGGTGATCGTGCACCCCGTCGGGTAGATATAGGGATTGTTGGTGCTGTCCCAGGGCGAAACGGTGTCCTGGAGCAGCGTGTGGTTGGTGGTGTTGTCGATCAGCCGGTAAACCTTGCAGGACGTGGTGTCGACGTAGACATAGTGAACGCCGCCCACGGTGTCCCAGCGCGGGCTGCCGATGATGTCGTCGCCGCTGGCTGACTCCCAATAGTAGGTGGCGGTTGCCGCCGCGCCGGTCGTGGTGCGCACGTACACGCGATCGGCGGTGCCGTTCGAGTCGTGGTACCCGACGTAGGTCGAATAGTAAGAAAAAGAGCTCCAATCGAAGGCGGCGGTGGGAAAGCCTTCGATGCTGCCCGACGTGTCGGCCTGGGCGCTTTTGATCCACTGGATCACGGCGCCATTCGTGCCGCTGTTGTCACCCACACCGTCCAGCGTCGAATCATCGTCGGAATCATAGGCCTCGCACGTCGTGGCCGACGCGCAGGTGGCATTGCCGAAGGTGGCGCGCGTCTCGCCGTCGCCGGTACCATTGCCGGTCAGCTTGACGTTGTTGACCACGGTGGCGGTGACGCCGCTGTCAAAGGAGCAGCCGTTGGCCGCCAGGAACAACGACGTGGCATAGATCTGAAGGTTGCAGTTCGTCCCGGTGGCCCCTGCCCCGTTGGTGAAGGCAATGTTGTCGAACCGGGTGAACGTGGTGATGGCGGCATGGTCGACATTGATGTCCATCCCGTTGCCGTCGGTGTCCCGGACGTTCAGTCCCGTGATGTTCAGCGTCGGGGTTGCCACCGGCGTCGCCGTGGTCCCCACGCTGAAGGCGTAGGCGCCGGACACGCTCTGGATGGTCGCGCTGGTGCTGCTGGCGTTCAGCGTCCCGTTCATTGTCAGCGTCTTCCCGCTGCCGACGGCGATCTTGCCGCTGGCGGCGTCCATGGTCACCGTCCCGCTGTCGAAGACCGTCAGTCCCCCCGCCATCGTCTGCGTCGCCGAACCGATGTGATACAACGCGCCGCTGCCCACCGAGACCACGTTGCTGCCCGACGAAGCGTTCATGGTGAACGTGCTGCTGTAAAGCGTGCCGCTGTCGATGGACAGCGCGCCGCTGGCGCTGCTGTTGGCGCCCAGCGTGACCGTGGTGTTGCTGCCCTCACCCGAATAGCGGCCGGCGGCCAGGTTCTTTATCTGGGCAGCGGTGAGCGTGACGTTGTAGATGCGCACGTCATCGAGTTGGCCGCTATAGGGCGACATCGAGGAACCGTTGTTGAAGGCGCCGAATTGTGCCCGGGTAACAGCGTGCGTGTTGGCTGCGCCAGCGCCGGTGCCAGGCGTTCCGCCGTCGACATAAACCTTGTGTGTCGTTCCGTCAAAGGTATAGGCGATATGATGCCAGACGCCCAGCGAGGGCAGTGTCGTTGAAGCCAGCACCGTGGCGCTCCACGCCCAAGCCTTGATGGCGCCGCCGAGGACCCCCAGTGTCGTGCCACTTCCTGTATCCCAAAGGGTAACGACAAACTGATCGGCGGACGAAGCAAGGTTGACCCAGGCTGAGATGGTCTGGTGGGCGTTGTTGGCGGGCAGCGACGTCGTTCCGACTTCGGCGTATGCGGTCGTGCCGTTAAAGCTGAGAGCCGCGTGGTTATCGAACCCGATGGACGCCGGCAAAGTGTCGACCCAGCGGGTGTTGCCGACCAGTGTTCCGTTATTCCCGGTTCCGGTCACGTCGCGGACGGTCGTCCCCTGCCCCTCGTCGAACTTCCAGTAGCCGACCAAGCCGGTCTCGTCGGGCGCCTCGGCGCGCAGGTTGTTGAATGAAAAGCCGGTGCCCTCGGTGACGTCCGAAGTGGTGTCGATTACCACCATGCTGGTGCCGGCGGTGAAGGTGCCGCTGGTCTTGGTCAGGGCGCCGACATGCACAGCGTAAGCGCCTGGTAGCAATGCGCCGTTGGTCATGGTCAGCGTCCCGTCGACCTTCAGCCAATCCTCCAGTGTCCAGGTGGCGCTGACACCATTCAGGGTCAGGTTCTTGAATGGCTGGCCCGCGCTGCGGATCACCTCGGCGCTCGTCAAGTTCAAGGTGACGGTGCCGCTGCCCGCGGTGAAGATACCGCCATAGTTGTTCCAGCTGCCGCCCACCGTGATGGCGTTCGCCCCGACCGCCAGGGTGCCCGACGCCAGCGTCAGGTCGTTGGTCACCGTCGGCGCCCCGGCCATGGTCTGCGTGGCAAGTCCGGTGCCCGGCTGGTTCCCGATGTACAGCGAGTTGATCTCGGAGGCCGAGAGGATGCGGTTGTAGATGCGCAGGTCGTCAATCAGGCCGGTCCAGCCTCGACTGAGATCGCTCTTGTTTCCGATATAGCCGGTTCCGACGTTGGAGATCGGCGAGCCCGAAACGGCAACGGAGTACATGGTCAGGGTCTGGTTGACGCCGTTGATGTAGATGGTCGGGACATCGGCGGCGGTGAAGGTGACCGCGATGTGATACCAGGCGCCGTCCGTGATGCTGTTGGTCGGGGTTCGCCACTGGGCCGCGTTGCCGGTGGTGGCGCCGGTCCAGGCGACGCTGTTGGGATTCTCCGCGGCCGGCAGGCCGGCCTGGGCGAAAGAAAGCTGGTACGCCGGCATATCGACGATGCGCGGGTAGGTGCTGTTGCGGCTGGTAGAATTGACCCACCCCGCGATAGTGATGGGCGAGATGGCTGGAGAGGCGAACGAAGCCCTGTCATTGGTGGCCGACGCCAGGCTGATGCTGTGGCTGTCGGTGAAGTTCGTGGTTCCGGGCACCGTGGCCGACGAGGTGGTGCTGCCGGCCCAGGTGGCGGTGCGCGCCCAGCCGGACGAATCAGCGGCCGTGCTAGCGCTCTCGTCCAGCTTCCAGTAGGCGAGCAGACCGTCATTGATGGCCAGGTCGTAGAATATCGCGTTGTTGGTGGTCAACGGCTGGTTGGTGATGCTGTCCAGCAGCACGCGTCCATTGTTGTGCGTGAACGCCCCGCCGGTGAAGTTGAAGGCGCCGGACAGTTCCAAAACGCCGCTGGTTGACGTGAAGTTGCCGGCCGACAGGTTCAGATCCCCCCCGATGCTGAGTAGGCTGGTGCCGCCGGTGAAGGTGCCGGCGCTTTGCGTGAAGTCGTTGTTGACGGTCAGCGTGTTGCCCGACGCCTGGCTCAGCGTCGCCGATCCGGCCATGGTCACCGCCGAGACAGTGGCGTTCGCACTGACGCTGGCGTTGACGGGCGTGCCGTAGACGTTGAACTCGGCGATCGACCACCAGTTGCTGCCGTTGGTGCCGGTCTGCGTGACCCGCACATAACGCGCGGTTCGGACGGCGAATTGATAATTGATGTATTCGGCCGAGCCGGTCCGGTTGGAGGTGACGGTCGACCAGCTCGAGTTGTCGGTGGATGTCTCCAGCTTCCACGCGTTCGGGTAGTCGCCGAGGTTGTTGTAGGCGTCCATCGTGATGGCGTCGATTGACAGCGACTGCGTCATGTCGACCTCGAACCAGAGGCCGTTCGATTGACCGACGCCTGTTGCCCAGCGCGTGCCGGTGTTGTTGTCGATGGCATTCCCCACCGGGCTGGCGCCGTCGGTGTTCAACGCCGACACGACCCAGCCGTTGCGCGCCAGTTGCGTCGTCTGCGTGGGCGTGAAGGCCCGGAACTCGGCGATGCCCCACCAGTTGCTGCCGCTGGTCGAGTTCGAGCTGATCTTGATGTAGCGGGCGGTCTGGGCCGCGAAGATGACGTTGGTCAGATTCGTGCTGCTGCTGCTGGTGGTGATCGTGGTGTAGCTCGAATCGTTGATCGACACCGCCAGTGTCCAGTTCGCCGGATAGTCACTGGCCCAGTTGCTGTTACTGCCGACGTCCCACTCCACGCGACTGAAGGTCTGGTTCGACCCCATATCGACCTTAATCCAGTCGGTGTTGGCCATGTTGCCGCCCGTGCTCCAGCGGGTCGAGCGATCGCCGTCAAACGCTTTCGTCCCGGTATCGCCCGGAGAGAGGCGCGACTCCGTCGCACCCCACGCGGTTGTCGACAGGGGCACCCACGCCGACGAGGCGTAGACCGTGTACTCGGCGATGCTCCACCAGTTGCTACCGCTGCTGCCGGTCTGGCTGATCTTGATGTAACGCGCGGTCTGCGCCGTGAAGTTGATCGCCGTGACCTGGCTGCTGCCGGAGCCGCTTGTGACCGTCGTGTAAATTGAATTGTCTGTCGACACAGTCAGAGTATAGCCGCGCGGGTAGTCGCTGGAGTTGGAGCCGGAGTCGAGAACGACCTGGCTGAAAGTCATCGAAGCGCCGAGATCGATCTTGAACGACTCCGTCCCATTCTGAATCGCGCCCGAGCCCCAGCGCGTGCTGACGCGTCCGTCGATGGAGTTAGCCGGCGGGTTGCTGCCGTCGCTGACCGATGCCGTGGCCGTCATGCCGGCCGTCGGCAACGGGATCCATCCGTCGAACGATGCCGTGTCGCTGGACCCTGGCGCGGCCCCGCCGACCCAGTTCGCCCCCGTGCCGAACGCTCCGGTCCCGCCACCCCAGACAATGGTCGCCGCTTCCGAACCAACGCCGACAACGGCGGCGATGGTCGCGATGGCCGCCGCCACAGCCACCCGCCATCGCACGCGTATCTGCGAACGCCGCCTCGACTGCCCTGCCCCACCCTCTATCATTTACTGCAGCAACTCAGTCGGCCCCATGTCCTCCAAACTTGAGAAAATCCTGAATTTTTCAATATTTACGTCACTGGTCGCGTCATCGACCGCCATCAAATGGGCGGGAGGTCCTAGAACCGGCCGAACAGCTCGACACCCTGCTCACCTGCTCATCAGTCCCCATCCGTGTGGGCGCCACGGACAGGGCCAGGCGGTCGTGAACCAGAACGGGCTCTCGCGCCACCAGGCTGAAAACGATCAAGCCGAGCCCCGCCGCCTGCGCCACGCCGTCGACGATGCAAATATCTCGGCCGTCACTCGGAGGTCTTCTTGTCGTCGCGCTCCAGCCTTTTGCCAAAGCTGACCACGGCGTCCTCCGTGAATCCGATTCGTTCGTAGAACGCGATCGCTTCAAGGTTGTCGCGACGGATCTGAAGATTGATCTTTGCGCAGCCAAGGTCGCGCAGGCGGCGCTCCGCCTCGACCATCAGCGCCCGCGCCCACCCCTGTCGGCGCCGCGACGGATCGACCGCCAGATAGTTGACCCAGCCACGATGCCCGTCATATCCGACCATCGCCGACGCCACGATCGCGCCGTCGATGGTGCCCACCAGAAACAGATCCTTCTGCAGGCGGCGCTTTCGAGCGATGTCCTTTCCCGGATCATTCCAGGGCCGAACCAGTCCGCATCGTTCCCAGAGGTGGATGATCTGGGGTTCGTCCGAGTCTTGAAAGCTTTTTATCTCCATGTCACGTCCAGTTTTCCACGCGGAGCGCAGGCACCTTCGAGAAGTGCCGGACGTTGTTCGTCACCAGAGTGCAGCGCAGGGTGACGGCATGCGCGGCGATCAAGACATCGAATTCTCCGATGGGCGTGCCGCGTTCAGCGAGAACGCTGGCGATTCGCCCGAACTCCGCGGCCGCGGCTTCGTCGAACGACGCCACCTCGATCGCCGCCACAAAGATATCGATCAGCCCATGCAGCTTCCGCGATCCCTTTCGGTCGGCCCCGTACCGAAGTTCCGCGACGGTGATCGCACTCATGCAAAGGTCCGATGGGCGGCACGCCCGAATGCGGCTGGCTACGTCTCCGTGTCCGCGCAAGGCAAAGCTGACGCTGTCGGTGTCGAGGAGGTACTTCACGACCCGTCGAAAGGATTCGGTCTAGAACCCACCTTTCGTTTTGAGGGCCTGGGGATGTCTTCGTGCCAGGCGCCCAGGCACGCGAGAAATTCCGGCGACCACTCGTCCGCAGGTTCGAGGATGACCTGCCTTCCCACCCGTCTGACGATCACCTCGTCCTGATCGTCGCTGAAGCGACACGACTTCGGGAGGCGCACAGCTTGACTGCCCCCGTTCTGGAAAATCTTGGCGCGCTTGCCCATGACAGGAAGTATATACGTGAGTATATACTGGTCAACCGGTCCCGGTCGGCTTCAGCCACCAGTGCGACAAATCACTGCAGCCATCGACGGCCGACCAGATTTCGCTTCTTCCCCGCGAATTGTTGCGGCGCACCCCGTTAGACAGAAGCACAGCGGGTCGCGCGCTCATTCGCGTCGGTGACAAAGGGGAGGACTGCGCCATGAAGAACCTTCAGGAGAGACGTTTATCAAAGACAACACGCCGCCTGCCACTGGGGATGGCGGTACTGGTGATGGCGGTCGCGTTCAGCGGGCCGGCCTGCGAGACGGCTCCCGATCAGAAGGTGGACACCCACGGTGAGAAGATCATCGGTGGATTTGCCGCCAATGATCCGGTCCTGGACGCCATCGGCAGCCTGGTGATCCACTTTCCGAACGGAGGACCGTTCCCACCGGCGCAAGAGTTGTGCGGCGCCACACTGATCGGACCAGAGACAGTGCTGACCGCGAAACACTGCGCGCTGCTGGTGCCTCAGATCGTTTCGTCCGGCTGGCGGTTGACCTTCGCGGTGGGATCGAACGCGTTGTATCCAAAGCGCGAGGTGAACATCGCGGCGGTGGAACTGGCGCCCGGCGATCCGGGCGGCTTCCTGGGGATAAGCCCCGACGTGGCGGTGATGCACCTCGAGACGCCGATCAACGACCTGGCGCCGGTGGACCTGGCCGTGCTCAGCGACGAACAGATCAGCCAGGCATTCGCGGCCATCGGCTACGGCATCCAGGACAACAGCGGAACCAACGGCACCCGACGCCTTGGCAAGCAAACGCTGCGCAGCCGCCGCGGCAAGGTCTTCGAAGCCATGTTTGGCAACTTTGAAAACTTTCTCGAATGGTTCAAGAACGGCACCGTTCCCGTGGCCGGCGTGGCGCCCGGCGCCCTGGGCCCTGAGATGGACGGAGGTCCCGGCGAAGGCAGCCCGGACGGAGGGCCTTCTTTTCCGCCGCCGCCCTCGGTGGATGAGCTGGCTCGTCAGCTCTACGACAGCGCCCTTTTGGCCGAGGAGTACGAGGTGGTGACAGGCGGGGCGCCTGGCGACGCGCAGCCCTGCTTCGGTGACTCGGGCAGCTCGCTGATTCGCCGGCAAGACCAGCGGTTCGTCTCCTTCGGCGTCGTCTCCTGGGGCATCGGCTCGCGCGACTCGATCTGCGACGTGGGCACCGTCTACGCCACCTTCGGTCCCGGCGTGCTGGGGTTCCTGCAGATCGCCCGCACCTGGGTCGATCCCTGCGGTGATCTGGACAGCCACGGCTCGTGCGACGGCAACACCGCCCAGCGCTGCACCGATCTGATCGAGGGTCGCCGGCGGATGGTGAACTTTGACTGCGGCTCGCTGGGAATGACCTGCAACACCACCAGCGGCCAGGTCAGCTGCGACGGCAACACCTTTGGCCCACCGCCCCCGATGCCTCCCCCTGGCGGTCGCAAGGTCGATCCGCGCCAGGAAGCGGACAACGTGTTCATGTCCGCCTCGGCGCTGGCCGCGCGGCAGAGCCAGCCCTGATCACGGTCAGCGTGGTGGCCGCCTGGGCGCTCTCTAGGAGTGGCCTAGGCCCGGGCGGCCTGGCTCCTGACCGTGCGTTCGCGCTGCTGATCTTTGCGCGGCTTTGCCAGCGGCAGATAGATACGAAATAGAGAGCCCCGCCCCTCGACGGAGTCCAGCGTGATGCGGCCGCCTCGTGTCTGGACGATGCGGCAGACCGTGGCCAGCCCGATGCCTGTTCCGGGGACGGCGCTGCCCTCGACCCGGTAGAACGGCTCGAAGATTTTTTCCTGGTCGCTCTTCCGGATGCCGGGACCGGTGTCTGCCACGTCGATGCGGCACCACCCACCGTCGGTGTGGGCCGAGATTCGCACCCGTCTCTCGGTCCGCTGATCCAGATACTTCACGGCATTGCCAACCACGTTGGATAGCGCGATGTGCAATAGATCCTGGCTGCAACGAACCTGGGCGTCGGGCAGCTCCTGCACCTCGATCGACGCGCCGACCTTCAACACCAGCGGCGACAGCTCGTCGGTCACCTCTTTGATCGCGAATCGCACGGCCCCCGATTCGTCGGCGACCACCTCGTGCGACGCGCGCGAAAAGGCCAGCAAGGCGTCCACCACCGCCACCGCGCGCACCGAACATCGCTCGGTGGTGTCGGCGATCTCCAGGATGCGCGCCTGGTTTCCCGCCGAGCGCCGCAACAGCGCCGGTGACATGAACGTGGGCGCCAGCGTGTTCTTCAGATCGTGCGCCACCCGGCCGGCGAAGGCGTCCAGGTTGCCATTTCGATCTTCCAGAAGGCGCGCATAGTCCAGGATTTGCCTCTCGTAGGTGGCGATCCGACGTGCGCCCCACCAGCCCAGCAACGCCAGCGCCAGCAACTCGATGATCCGCAAACCCAGCACCGCGTCGTCGGCCTGTCGCCTCAAGGTGTCGATGCGATTCACCGAATCGGCGGCACCCACGCGATTGATGCGAATCAGCTCTTCGAAGGAGTGATCGATGTCCTGGTACTCGGCGCGCACCGACCGCAGCTCCGTGCGCGCCTCCTGATCCCGATTCTGTCGCGAGAGCGACAGCATGTGCTGCCTGGCGACGTCGAACCGCGCCAGCAGCGACTGGATGTGCAGCCAGGTGGACGCTTCGTTGGGCAGCTCGGCCAGCTGAGCGTACTGCTTATCGGCCTCCGCCAGGTCGTGGTCAGCCTCGGCCAGCCGTCCCTCGACCTCGATCATGCCGGCCGGCGCCACCTGTTCGATGTGGTCGTCGACCAGCACGCGCTGCTGGTTCACGTCGCGCACGATGCGGTCGACCACTTCGACGCTGAGAATAGAATCAAGCTCGATCCGGCGGGCCTGCCCTTCCGCCTTCCTCGTCAGGCGGGCGTCCACGATCGCCTCGAGGATCAGAATGACCACGATGGCCGAAAGTCCGAGCCCCAGCGCACGCGGACTGCGGCCCGCGGATGAAAGGCGCGGTTCAACCTGCGTTCCCATCGCTGCCACCCGGTTGTCGACCCCTGGAACGGCCGCTTGGTTAAGGAGAGGCGCCGGCAAAATCGCCCTGCTTCTCAAGCGCGAACGCCCGATGAAGCTCGCGCCTGCGCCCACAAGGGAACATTCAGGCCGGGGCCCATCGTCGTAAAATGATCGATCACGGCGGCACGGCACTACTGGAGTAGGACCCTCTTCACCAATGATGCTTGCACGCGGGACGGGCTGTCCCCCGGGCGCATCGGGAGATGCGATGCGATACGCGATCAATCGAGTCGGCTTGTGCCTTGTCCTGACCGCGGCGGCGGCTTGCACAGAGTCGTCACCGGCCGGCAACACGGGCAGCGGCGGCGTGATGGGCGGGGGCAGCGGGGGCCGTGTCGGGACCGGTGGCAGTGTCGGCAACGGTGGCAGCGGTGGGACAAGCGGCAGCGGGGGCGACGTCAGCGGCGGCTCCGGCGGCGAGCCGATGACGACCGACGCCAGCACGGACGCGCCCAGCGGCACCGACGTCAAGCTGACAGACGCCAGCGGCGGGGAGACTTCCGGCAACCACTCGCCGATGCCCAGCGCCGGCTGTGGCAAGGCCAACCCGAACATGAAGATGCGCACCATCATGACCGGCGGCATGACCGGCACGTACTATGTCAATGTGCCTGCCAATTACGACGTCAACAAACCGATGCCGCTCGGCTTCGGTTTCCACGGCTTCGGCAACAACGCGTGCATGGTGGGCGTGTCGGGAGGGGGCGAGTGCCAGGGCTTCCAGAACCTGCCCGCCATCACCGTCTACATGAAATCACTATCGCAGGGCTGGGAGGGCCAGCCGCAACCGCTGACGGAGAACTTGCAGTTTTATCACGACGTCCTCGACGTCATGAAGACCCAGTACTGCGTCGACGAAGCGCGCATCTTCATCGCCGGCGTCAGCTCGGGCGGCCAGTTCATCGAGCAGATCGCCTGCCGGGACGGCGAGTCGCTGTGGCAGGTCACCGCGGTGTCGGCCTACGTCGACAACGGCGCGAACACCGGATGCAAGGGCACGCCGCCGGTGCTGATCACGCAAGGGGCCACCGAGACGAGCGTCAGCGTGGCCACGCCGGTGATGTTCGCCAAGCGCAACGGCTGCTCGGCGAACATGCCGGCGGACTATGCGAAGAACAAGGCAGACATGGTGACGGCGTTCAACATGGGGAAATCAGATGTGCGGTGCATGGACTGGGACGCCTGCACGCTGAACCCCGTGCGCTATTGCATCTCATCGCAGATGACGTACGGCGGTCTGACCCACGGCTGGCCGAAGATCGGCGGCATGTTGATCTCCGACTTTCAGAGCATGCTGAAATAGCCTCGTCGCGGCTTACACGCCGATAGGCGGGCGAATCGTCATATATGATTCGCCGCCGTGTCTCCTTGGCGGGCGAAGGCAAAAGCGAAGGCGAAGGCAACTGCGGGTGGCGCCGTGTGTCTGCTCTTCTTGTTGGCCGGCGGCCGGCGCGCCGGCGCCGAGACCCTGGGCGACTACGCAACGTCGCGCACTGACGGGCGCACCGTCACCATCACCAGCCGCACCGGGCAGCAGCTGCGCTTCACCGCCTATGGCGATCACATCGTGCGCGTGCGCGCGCTGCGCCGCGGAGAGCCGCCCTTCGCCGACGATCGTTACGAGATGGTCGTGCCCGAGAACCATGCCCGCATGCGCGGGACGCTGCGCCTGCACGACGGCGGCGCGTTCTTGCGCCTGACGACCGGGGCGGCGGACGGCATCGAGGTCGTCGTGCAAAAGAAACCTCTCCGCCTCGAGCTGCGGCGGGCGCGCGATCACGCCCTGCTGGCAGGCGAGGACGCCACGCGCGCCATCACCTGGACCGACGGGGCATCCACCTCCGCCATCAGCAAGCAGTGCTTCGCCGGGGCACAACCCGGCGAGCGCTTCTTCAAAGCCGGCACCGACTTCTACGGGCGCTCGGACCGTCTGGACCGCACCGGCACGATCACCGCCTGGAATTACGGCAATCAGACGAACCGCGGTGTCTATCAGGCGCCCGTGTCGCTGCCATTCTTCTTGTCGACGGCGGGCTATGCCATCTTCTTCAACACCACGTTCGACACCACGTTCGTGTTCGACGATCAGGGCCGCTATGAATTCTCGGCCACCGACGACGGGGCCGGCGGCGACCGCCCGCAGCTGGACTATTTCGTGATCGCCGGGCCGTCGTTTCGGGCGATGATCGACCGCTACACGACGCTGACCGGCCGTCCCCGGCTGCCCCGGGAAGCCATCTTCGGACTGCAGCTTTCGGACAAGAACTTCCCCACGGTCAGCGGCTCGCAGTGGTGGCAAGAGAAGATCACCGCCCACCGCGCCGCTGGGTTTCCCCTGGACGTCCAGGTCAACGACAACCGCTGGCGCGATCCGAACGGTCGCCGCGAGGGCAGCCAGTTCCGGTTCTGGACCGCGCCCGGCGGCAGCTGGCACCAGCCGACGCCCGAGCAGTTCAAACACTGGGCCGATATGACGGGCATCGTCAGCGTGCTGGATTACAACCGCAACAACTCGAACGAGATGCTGGGCTGGCGTCCGGGGCCGCCGCCCGGGTACAGCCTGGACCCGCGCGAGCTGGCTGACGTCGCCGACAACGACGCCGTCCCCGATTTCACGTCGCCCGCCACGCGGCGCTGGGTGTGGGACGCCCTGTGGGCCACGCTGGATCCCGCCCGCGGCCTGCCGGGCGACGCCCTGTGGCTGGACGAGACCGACGAGCTTTACAAGATTCCGGCCGGCGCCCGCTGTGCGAACGGCCGGCGCTGGGCCGAGGTGCGCAACAACTACACCTTCCTGCTGCAGAAGGCGGTCGGCGAAGGCTGGAACCGCGCGCTGCCCTCGCGGCGCCCCTGGACGTTCAGTCGCGGCGCGACGGCGGGCATGCAGCGCTTCGGTCACTTCTGGTCCGGCGATATCGAATCGACCTACGCCGAGATGGCGGCGCAGATCCGCGGCATCCAGGCGGCCGGCCTGGGCGGGTTCCCCTTCGCCAACCACGACGCGGGCGGTTTCCACGGTCGGGTGATCCCCGCGGCCATGTACCGCCAGTGGGTGGCGGCCTTCGCCTCTTTCGCGCCCATCTGGCGGCCGCACAGCGAGGCAAACACCGCCAGCGTGGACATCGGCGCGGGCGCGTCGCGCTGGCCGCTGGATCATCCTGCGGTCGAACAGGCCGATTTCATGAAGTACGCCCGCGAGCGCTACCGGCTGATGCCCTATATCTACAGCTTGGCGCGCGAAGCCGCAGCGACGGGACTGCCGCTGGCACGCGCCATGGTGATCGACTATCAGGACAACCCGAAGGCGTGGGCGCACGATCTTCAGTACCAGTGGGGACCGGCGTTCATCGTCGCGCCCAACCCCAGCGACGGCGGCACGGCGATCGACGTCTGGTTGCCCGCGGGCGACACCTGGTACGACTACTGGAACGACCGCGCGCTGGCCGGCAGCGACACCGCCGACCATCGAACCACGCCGGCGACGGCCCAGCTGCCGCTGTTCGTGAAGAACGGCGCCATCGTGCCGCGCTATCGCTATGCCCGCAGTGTGCAGGAGATGGACAGAAGCGCGCTGGAGCTGGATGTCTACGCCGGCAAGGACGGCGCGTTCGAGCTGATCGAGGATGACGGCATCAGCGAGGACTTTGCAAGGCCCGCGCGATCCCAGAAGACGCAGTTGACCTTCGAAGATGCCCGCCGGCGTTTGACCATCGTGCAGCCGCGTGGCCACTATGCCGGCGCGCCCGTGCGCCGCTGGTTCACGGTGCGACTGCACGGGTACGCCGGACCAGTCGGCATGCGCGTCGACGGCGGCGGCGATCTGCCGGCCTTCGCCGACGAGGCGGCCGCGCGTGGGGCCGGCGGCGGCGTGAGCTGGGACGCCGCCAGCAAGGTCCTGTCGATCGTCACGGCGCCCATCCAGGTGCGCCCCGGCGCGCTGATCGTCATCGAAGCGAGCGGCACGCCCTTCGTCAACCCAGCCAATTGAACCAACGTCGCGACGTTGATGCTTTGTCGCGTTCTAGCAGGCGAAGGCGATCAACCGTTCCAGAGCACGACGTGGGCAAGCCCCTCCAAACGTCTGGCGCCGACGCCGGCGGGCAAGGGAAGCTCGGCGGTCCAGACCAGGGTCAGGCGGTCGAGATCGGGTTCGATGAAGACGGTGCGAATCAGCGGCGCCGGCAGCGGCGTCGGCTTTTCACCGGCAAAGCGCACGTGCATCTGCGGCGACTCAGCGGGAATCTTGAACGACCAGCGCAGCTCGCGCGGATGCAGGCCGTGCAACGCGACGACATCCCCCGGTACAACCCGGTCCGCGCGCATCCCCACCGCGGCCGCTTGCGCGACGCCGATCCCCAGCCGTTCGGCCAGCGGGCGATCCGGCAAGACCGCCGCCTCGTGAAGGTCGCCGCGCTTGATCTCCATGAATCGCGCCGGCGCGATGCGAGCGCCGTCGTACACCAGCGGCGGCGCGCCCATCAGCGCGCTGCGGGGAAAATAACCATATGAGAGCCAGCCGTATCCGGCCACGGCCGGCCCCTCGGGCCAGCGAACAAAATCCTGGCGAACCAGGTTGTCGGGCGTGACGTACGAATCGGGATCTTCGATCAGCGGAAGGTGACAGGCTTCGAACGCAGCTGGCGACGGCTCTATCAGGTATCCGCGACCGACCGGGTTGCGCGGATAGGCGAACAGTCCGAATCGCGGGTCAGGCTGGACACCCGCGGCGCGCAGCGGTTCTTCGAAGGGATCACCGATGTCGGCCCGCGCCGCCAGGTCGACGCCGCCGTAGGCGCTCTCCCAGCCGACCGGGATCTTTTCGATCGGTTCGGGGTTTGAAAAACGCGGCCGTCCCTTGACTGGATCGACGGCCACCCGGCGCGGCCCGAAGGCGCGCGCCAGACGAAGCAGCTTGCCGACCTGCACACCAAAATCGAACGGCGTGCGCCCGTCGGGCGGATAGACGTGCCCATCGATGACCACGTCCGCCTTGCGGCGATTGAGCAGCACGTCGACGTCGTGGACCAGCACGGCCCGCTGTTCGTCATAGATTGGCTCCTCCACCAGCGGAACCTGGGCCGGATCCAGCTCGCACCGCCCCCGGACAACCTTCCAGGTCCGTTTGCCGATGACGCCCAGGATCCATCCTTTGCCTTCCGGATCGGCCGCCACCCGGACAGCGGAGACCGCGGGGGCAGTCGCCGGTTTGGGTGCGGGTGCGGGTGCGGGTGCGGCCGGCGGCGGCGTCATCGCGGCGGTTCGTGTTCCACGGCGGGAACCCCTTCGTCGACGGGCTCGATGCTGAGGAAGGTGTTCGCGCCGGCCAGGTAATACAGGCGATAGCGTGCACCCCTGGTCAGAACCGAAGACGCCTTGTGGCTGATGGGGACGTGCGCCTGGCCGACGCCGACCTCGGTCCCCCGGCCGTTGCTGCGCAGATCCAGCGCTCCCTCGGCGGCGGTCACGCGTCGCTGAACCGCTCCGTCGATGGCGCCCCAGGACAGGAACGCCAGCAGCGCCAGCGAGAGCGGACCCACCGTGTACACGATGACCCGCACAAAGCCCGCAGGACGAACGACCAACACCGCCACCAACAACCCGCCCAGGACGACCAGGCCCAGGGCTCCGATGAAAAGCGCGCTCTTGGTGGCCTCCCACGTCTGCTGCGGTGAAAGGCGGCCGGCGCGATTGAACGCCAGCTCCTCCAGCGTGAACTGCAAGGTGGCGGCGATCTGGAACAGCTGGGCGGGCGTGGTCATCTGGCGTCGCTATCGAAAGAGCCCATCGACAATACTTCCCAGTCTGCTTCCCAGCGTGTTCGGACCCCAGCCACCGACAGGTGCATTTTCGGGCGCGTACCCGATGGGCGTTCCCAGGCCGAACGTCCCGACGGCGGTGCCCACCAACCCAACCACTTGATCGGCGGGAGCGTCCCGCCAGGCGGTGGCCAGGGCCGCGGGGATGAACCGCCATCCATCAACGAACAGTCGTCCATTCGAGGCAAAGTAACCGGCGCCGTCGCGCATCAGTCCGGCGGCGCTGCTGACGCCCCCCAGACTGAAACTGCTCCTGAAAGAAGCTGATGCCAGCGCGCCAAATGCGTCCTTGCCCATGATCTTTCCGATCAGGCCGCTGATGCCGGCGGTGAGGCCGGCGCAGACCAGACCGACCAGCCAGGTCAAGGCCGCGTCCATCACCATCTGAATGAGCCCCCGCAAGAAGTCCATGAGGCTGAAGCCCGCCTTGACGCTGTAGTGGATGGTGAAGCTGAGCCCGGTCGGCAACGGCGGTATGGGAAAATCCTGGCAATCAAGGTTCAGGTTCAGCGCGAACGCCACGTTGACGGCCATGTCCGCCGCGCCACCGGCCTGCGGCGCGATCGCCAGCTTGACCGTCCCCGACCCGAACTCTGCCTTGCTGGACGAACCCAGCAGGATGATCGGCAAAAGCGCGTTCGGCCAGATATGCCCCGGGTGGGGGCCGGCGTCGTGCGTGCGGCCGCACCCGTGCCCAAAACCGACCACCGTCGGCTTGGGGCAGCCGCTTTCGGGCGTGGACGCGCGGCTGGTAGAGGCGATGGCCCACATGAACCCGGTCTTCTGGCTGAGGCCCGATCCCCAGACCACGACATGGGGAACCATCAGCGGCCCGGCCGGGGGTGGCGGCGGAATCGACTTGTGAAAGTCGGCGCCGACGATTGGTTGGATGGTGGTGAGGACCGGAAAACCAGGCATTGATTCGTCACTCCACGAAGGTCAGTGCCGCGCGTCGGATCTCTTCAGGGCGCACCGGATAGCGAAATCGCGCCCGCCAGGTGATCACCAGGCGATCGGCGTCCAGCCACAAGAACACGCCGTCGATCTCGCCGATGGCGTCCGACACGACGCTGCCCACGTGCACGGCGACATGCGGCCGCTCGCGTGGCAACACGATCGTGATCGGCTCCGGCCGCATGCCGATCACCCGCACCGGGGTGCCAGGATCGACACGGTCGACGATCAGGTCCGGGTGGGCATGGTTGAAAAGCTCGGGGGAGATGTCCAGGATCTCGCCCGTCTTCTGGTCGGTCTGAACCGCGCGCGACGCGCGCAGGCCCCAGTACATCGGGTACGGCCCCCACCCCGCCACGGGGACACGGGCGTCCCAACGAACGTCGGCCGGTGCGGTGACCGACTCGATGTTGGGCAGGGGCTTGCCGACTGCTTCGTCGGGCGATTCGTAGTATCCCCGCCCGATCGGATTGTCCGGCCAGGCAACATCCTCACCGTTGCCCTGGGCGACGCCGCCAAACGCGCGGCCATAGCTGACCACCATCTCCTGAAATGGTTCGGCGGCGGTCGGCACCACCGCTCCACCGCGCTCGCGCGCCCAGACTCGGTCGCCGGTCAACCTCAGCTCGTGGTGCCAGGCGCCGATTTCCAGGCGCACCCGCGCGCGCTTGGCCGGCCACGCCAGACGCGCCGTCCCCAGCACGCAGACGTCGATACCGCGCTTGCGGAAGAAGACCTCGCCGTGGAAATGGCCATAGTCGGTCACCAGCTGGTCGGCCACCAGCGGCAGCGGGTCGTCCGCGGCGCGCACCTGCCCGTCAGGCGCAAGGGCGTACGTCTTCTTGACGATGACGGCGGCGCGCAGCTCGGGCTCGAACAGATCCACCGTGTGCAAGTGAGCGATCGCGCCTGTCGAATTGGAAAGGCGCATCGGTCAGCGACGAATCCTCTTCGACGTCAACGCGGCGGCAAGTTCGGCGTCCCCCGACGCGTCCGCGACGGCAACGGTCGTCACGACCGGCGCCGTCGCTTGCACCGGCGCCGCCCACGTGGGCATGGGCGGTTGCGGCTCGCAGTTGAGCAGGACGTTCTCGCCCAGCAGCTGCACATGATCGTTGGCCTGCACGCGCACCGAACCATGCGTCGCTCCGATGTCGACCCGCCGGCCCTGCGTCTGCAGGACGCCCTCCGAGACCAGGGCGATCGACTCCCGCGCCTCGACGCGAAAGCGATCGCACCGCGCGATCAGATCCGTGTCGGCCTCGATCTCCATCGCGGCGGCGCGCGCCCGCAGCACGGGACCGGCGCTTGTCATTGAAATAACGATCTCCAGGTGGGCATCGCCAGCGCCGCGGCCGACGCGCAACAATGCACCAGTGGGCGCCGGGGAAAGCGCCGCGTTCCATCCCTGCCCCAGGGACAGCGCCACGGGCTGGACCGACGTCGACTCCTTGTCCGACCTGGGCGATTCAGCGGGCCTGGTCCGCCGGCGCGAGCGCGGGCGCGGCGCCTCCTTCGCTGCCGGGCGCGCGGATTTGCGCTTCACCCGTTCCTCTCGGGCACTGGCCCCCGTAACCGATCGTCGAGAAACGACCTCGTCCCCAGCAGCCGTGCCGTGCAGGTCATGATGTGGTCGAAACCATATCCTCAGGTCCCGGTGGACACCAGTCGCGGGACTTGACCCGCGTGGCGACAGAGCACCGGGCGCGCGAAAATATCCTTCCACGGAAAGCGCTTTGATTACAAATCGTTGTACCCACGGCAGCGGCGGCATCCCCGCTCCCTTTTTCAGTTTCGGCGCCAGACGGCCGTTATTCATCTAGGTGTCCGCCTCACCGCGCCTCCTTTTGATCGACCCGAACGAGGCGGGTCGTACCGTGCTGGCCGAACGGCTGCGCCTGCAAGGGTTCACGGTGGTCGAGTGCAGCGATGGCGCCCAGGGCGCGGTGCTGGCGCTGGAGGAGCCGCCGGCAGCGGTGGTGGCTGATCTGTCAATGCCCAGCATTTCAGGCGTGCAGCTGTGCCGCCTGCTGGGGTCAGAGGTCGGCACCAGCCACGTGCCGGTGATCTTGCGCGGCGCCGAGGGGCGCCGCAATCACTTCTGGGCCGAGCAAGCGGGCGCCGTGGCCTACGTGCAAAAGGGACGGATGGGCGAGCTGCTGCGCGCCCTGCGCAAGGCCATCGAAGCCCGCGACGCCGACAGTGACAGTGACTTCTTCGTGGTGGCTTCCACCCAGGGTCTCGATGTGCGCGATCGCATTGCCACGCACCTTGATGCCGCCCTGTTCGACTCGGTGATCGCCGCGGAGGTGCGGCGCCTGGGCACCAGCGAATCCTTCGATCGTCTGGCAGATCTGCTGTCGCAGTTCGTTTCGCAGGTGACGACCTATCGCTGGATCGCTCTTCTGCGGCGCGAACCCATGCGGCTGGCCGTACACACCAACGCAGCCACCCGCGGGGCGTCCATCAGCGAGGCGCGCCAGGTGCTGGGCCTGACGGAAGAAACGCCGATCGTCGTGATCGAAGATGATGACGCCGCCAGCGATCCGGAAGGCCCGCCGCCGCTGCAGGAACCGGTCCGCTTTGGCGAGCAGGCCATCGGCACCTTCGCGCTGGCGCCACGCGCCGCCGAGCACAAGAATGACCACGTCCTGGTAACGACGATCGCGCGCGAGCTGGGCGGCGCCCTGCGAATGGCCACGCTGGTCGAGGAATCGCGCTGGATGGCGACCACCGATGCCTTGACCGGTCTGTTGAACCGCCGCGCGTTCCTGGACCTGACCGGCCGTGAAGTGGGCCGGGCCAGGCGCTATGGCGAAAAGCTGTCGGTCATCTTGCTCGACGTCGATCATTTCAAGCAGATCAATGACAGGCGCGGGCACGCGGCGGGCGACATGGTTCTGTCCGCCATGGGCAAGTTGCTGAAGGCGGCCGTGCGCAATTGCGACATCGTGGCCCGCTGGGGCGGCGAAGAGTTCGTGCTGGTGCTGCCGTCGACGTCACTGGCCGGCGCCGAGCAGCTGGCCGATCGCATCCGCGAACTCATCGAACACGCCAACATCAAGAACGGCGACGGCGACGTCATTCCCGTCACCGCCAGCTTCGGCGTCGCCAACTACACCGCAGGCGAAACGGTCGAACAGATCGTCGACCGCGCCGACCGCGCCATGTACCAGGCCAAGAGCAACGGACGAAACCGCGTGGTTTGCGACACGACGTCGGTGACGCTGGTGTCGACGCCGCTTTCGGTGGCCAGGTAGTCGAACGTCTCGACTGTCAGAAGCCTTACCGTCCGCCCGCACCACCCATTCCACCGGCCCCGATGCCGCC
>JAXDMH010000180.1:0-12227 GCA_034666225.1 Myxococcales bacterium | reverse complement strand
TGCGAAATCGATCAAACTGATTCGCGTTGTTAACCCGGCCTGACAACCGGGGCTTGGCTGGCGTCGTTCGGATCGACGGAAAACTGGCGAGGAATCGAATGGTTCTGACGAGGGAAGCCACGTGGCGACCCGGGGGCTGGTTCTGGCGATGAGCTTGATTGCCCGCGATGTCCCAGCAGGAAGACCCGCCGGCGAATTGACCTTCGCTCAACTGGCGCGAGAGGTGCGGCGGCCGACCACCGACGCGTTCTGTCCTGCGAGTTGATTGAGCGCGCGAACCAGGGCCTTTGACGTTGCCGCCAAGACGGAGGCGCCCGTGGCCGCCGAGAACGCCGTCGAAGACACGCCGCCCGTCAGTTCCACGTAAGCAACGTGGCCGTTCTCGTCTTTATTGCCGTCTTTGTTGTCGTCTTTGGGCGACGGGTGGCTCGACTCGTGAGAGAGAGCGACGTCGAGGTCGAGCTGCCGGATCAGCGCCTCCAGCAGCGCGGCTGCGGGGGACGGGCCCTCGCACGACAGGACCCAGGTCTCCCGGCCGCTGCTGACCGGCACGGTGAAGGACCAGGCGCTGGCAGGCGCTTGCCTGACGGCCAGCGCTCTTTCGTCGAGGCGAAGCACGTCCCCTCCCACGTCCTCGCGTTCGAGGTATTCGGATCTGAACAGCGCGACGATGTCGTCAGGCGCGACCTCGTCTCCGGTGCGCTCGGCCTGGTCCTGGACGCGTCGGCTGAACTCGACCAGCAGATCGCGCGGCACCTGGAAACCATAGTCCGTCTCCAGGACATAGCCGACCCCACCTTTTCCGGACTGACTGTTGATGCGAATGACAGCTTCATAGCTGCGTCCGATGTCCGCCGGATCGATGGGCAGGTAAGGCACCTCCCAGACGATCTCCTGGTTTTTCTTGCGCGCGGCGAGGCCTTTTCGGATGGCGTCCTGGTGCGAGCCCGAGAACGCCGTATAGACGAGTGTCCCGGCATACGGGTGCCGCTCGTGAACGGGCAGACGATTGCAGTGCTCGGCCACCTGGACCAGGGCATCGATGTCGGGGATCTCCAGGTTCGGATCGATGCCCTGGGTCAGCAGATTCAGGGCCAGCGTCACGACGTCGACGTTGCCGGTTCGCTCTCCGTTTCCGAACAATGTCCCCTCGACGCGATCGGCGCCCGCCAGGAGCCCCAGCTCGGCGGCGGCCACGGCCGTGCCGCGGTCGTTGTGCGGATGCAGGCTCAAGACGACGGCATCGCGGCGGCTGAGCTTGCGCCCCATCCACTCGATTTGATCGGCGTAGATGTTGGGCGTCGCGACCTCGACGGTGGCAGGCAGGTTGATGATCACCTTCCGGTCACTCCCGGCGCGCCAGGTGTCCATCACGCCCTCGCAGACGTCCAGCGCGAACTCCAGCTCGGTGCCGGTAAAGCTCTCGGGCGAATACTCGAGCCGGACGTCGGTGTCGGGCATCGACTGCGCCAGCGTGCGGATGAGGTCCGTTCCTTTGATCGCGATGTCGCGGACGGCCGCCCTGTCCAGGCCGAACACCACCCGCCTCTGGAGCGGCGACGTCGAGTTGTAGAGGTGGACGATGGCGCGTTTCGCGCCGCGGATTGACTCGAACGTGCGCCGGATAAGGTGCTCGCGCGCCTGCGTGAGGACCTGGATCGTGACGTCGGGCGGGATCAGATCCTCTTCGATCAGCATGCGCACATAGTCAAAGTCCGGTTGCGATGCGCTTGGAAAGCCGACCTCGATCTCCTTGAAGCCCATCTTCACCAGCGCGGCGAACATGACCCGCTTGCGATCCGGCCCCATGGGCTCGACCAGCGCCTGGTTCCCATCCCGAAGATCGACGCTGCACCAAAGTGGCGCCCGGGTGGTGACCCGGTCGGGCCAGGTGCGGTCCGCCAGATTGACAGGCGCGAACGCGCGGTACTTGTGGCTCGGCATCATCGACATAACTGGGACCTCCGGGCCGGATATTGGGTCGGGAGGCCTATAAATAAAAATTATTAATAGTTATTTATATATAAAGCAATCTGATGTGTCGTTCTTCAACTACAGAAGCCAGTTCCTCAATATTGGGAAGGTAGCCACGTCCGTGGGTTCGTCCAGGGCGTCCCACGGAGTGCAGCACTGAAAGCCTTGCCAGGCCGGGGCGGGACACACATCGTCTAGATGTGGCGTTGCGACCGATGAGGCCGGTGGTGGCCTTCCTGGCTGTGGGGCTGGTATCGGTGCCGCTCGACGCCCGGGCGCCGGTCAGCGCGTTGGCGGTGTCCAAGTTGGCCGGCGCGGACTGGTCGACGGTGGCTGCGCCCACCGGCGGCCCTCCGCGCGCCGTTGGCAGCTTCGGCGCGGGTTGCCTGACGGGCGCGGTGGCGCTGCCCGATCACGGCAAGGGCTATCAACTGGTGGACGCCAGCCGGCAACGGAACTTTGGCCACCGCCGATTGATCGATTTCGTCGAGAGCCTCGGGCAGGCGATTGCCCAGGAACACCAAGGGGTGTTGCTGGTGGGCGATCTGGCGCAGCCGCGGGGAGGCCCGATGCCCGCCGGTCACGTCAGCCATCAAATCGGCCTGGACGTGGACATCCCCTTTCAGTTCGATCGTCCCGACTTGACCGCCGCCCAGCGCGACCTGGCCGCCCGGCTGTCGGTGGTCGATCCGCTGTCTGAACGCCTGGATCCTTCGCTGTGGGGGGATCGGCAGATCAGCCTGGTGAAATTGGCGGCATCCGATCCGCGGGTGTCGCGGGTGTTCATCGCCGCGACGGTCAAGCGCGACCTTTGCCGTCGGCGCTGGCCCGACCGCAGCTGGTTGCGGACATTGCGCCCCTGGCCACGGCACGAGGACCACCTGCACGTGCGTCTCTCCTGCCCCCCTGATTCGCAGGCCTGCATCGATCAGCCGCCGCTGCCGGGTGACGACGGGTGCAGCGATGCGGTGCTGATCCCGGCCCTGGCGCGCGATCGGGCAGAGCGGCAGCGTCCGTCTCCGCCGCCCAATCGTCACCTGCCCGCGGCCTGCGCTGCGGTCCTGGCCGCACCAGCTGAAGGGGCTCCCCCTTCGCATTCGACCGCGCGTGATTAGTGTTCTGGTGTGCGGCCAAGGCTTTTCATCATCAGCGTCGTCGTCGTCATCGTCAGCGCCGCCGCCAGCGGTTCTCCAGCGGCGCCGTCACGGGGGAACGAGCAGGATGAGATTGAACTGGGTGATCGCACCACCGCCATCGGTTATCAGCGGACGTTTCACAACGAGGATCTCAATGCCTGGCGCAAACGGGTGCCCCAGGTACGCCTGGCCGCCATCAAGTCGTCGATCGATGGCCAGACCCAGAAGGTCCTGTGGTACGCGCCGCCGAACAACACGGAGAAAAAACCGCTGCTGGTGGTGCTGCACAGCTGGAGCGCCGATTTCAAACAGAACCTGGACATCCCTTTTGCAGAGTTCTGCATCGAGAACAACTGGGCCTTGATCCATCCTGATTTTCGCGGCGGCAACCGGCGACCGGAAGCGACGGCATCCGATCTGGCCAACCAGGACGTCATCGACGCCGTGAATCTGGCCCGAAAGCGCACCGCCATCGATGACGCCCGCATCTACCTGGTCGGCTACTCGGGCGGCGCGATGGAATCGCTCGTGCTGGCCGGCAAGCACCCCGAGCTGTGGGCGGGCGTCGCGGTCTGGGGCGCGATCTACGACGTCGCCAGGTGGTACCACGAGGACCACGGCAAGGACGTCCACTATCGCGGTGAGATCGCCGCCTCCTGCGGCGGGGTTCCAGAGCCAGGCTCCGCCGCGGAGAGCGAGTGCCGCAAACGCAGCCCCCTGACCTATCTCCCCCAGGCAGCGGGGCGCGTCCCGATCCTCATCGCCCATGGCGTGCATGACAGGACCGTTTCGCCGCATCACGCTTTGCAGGCATTCAACGCGCTGGCGGCGCCCGTCGATCGCATCAATGATTCACAGATAAAGACGATCGATTCCCGGGGAGAGATTCCGGTCCAGCTGAAGGCGGACGCTCCCCAGCCGTACCAGTCTCTTTTCCAGCGAGCAGGGGCCTCCTTGCGTATGGCGCGACAGTCGCAAGCCGTCACCTTGTTCCTTTATGACGGCAACCACGACATGGTTTACAACGTCGCGGTTCGCTGGCTCAGCGAGCAGCGACGCGCTTCTGGCAGCTGACTGACGGCGATCCTCCCGCTGTCGTTCGGGGTGGCGCCGATGGTCGTCGCCACGGTATCTCCATGAGGTGACCGCCGTCGACGACGCAACTGGACCCGGACCCGCCACCGCGGCGCCGTCGACGCGCGTCGTCCCCTGGGTGGTGGCGGTGGCGTTCTTCATGGAGGCGCTGGACACCACCATCCTGAACACCGCGGTGCCCACGCTGGCGGCTGCGCTGCACGTGCCGCCGCTGTCGATGAAGTCGGTGCTGTCCAGCTATACGCTCAGCCTGGCGGTCTTCATCCCGCTGTCCGGGTGGGTGGCGGATCGGTTCGGCACGCGCCGGGTGTTCGCGACGGCGATCGCGGTCTTCATGCTGGGCTCGCTGCTGTGCGGGTTGTCGACGGACATCCACTTTCTGGTCAGCTGCCGCATCTTGCAGGGCGCGGGTGGCGCGCTGATGGTGCCGGTGGGCCGCCTGACGATGGTGCGCGTGTTTCCCAGGTCGCAGCTGGTGCGGGCCATGGCCTTCGTGGCCATCCCGGCGCTGATCGGTCCCATGCTGGGTCCGGTCGCCGGCGGATTCCTGGTGCACTTCTTCAGCTGGCGGCTGATCTTCTTCTTGAACCTGCCCTTCGGGCTGGTCGGGCTGGCGCTGGTGTACCGCTTCATGCCTGACTTTCGGTCGGCGCGCACGTTCGCGCTGGATTTCGTCGGGCTGATCTTGTTCGGGTCGGGCGTCGGGCTGCTGTCGTACGTCCTGGAGGTCTTCGGCGAACACCGGCTGGGGCCGTTCGAGATCGCCGGGTTGCTGGCGCTGTCGGCGCTGCTGCTGCTGGGATATTACTGGCACGCGCGCGCCGAGCCCCACCCGCTGCTGCGCCTTGACCTCCTGCGGGTGCGCACCTTGCGGGTGGCGGTGGTGGGCAGCTTTCTCACGCGCCTGGGCGTGGGCGGCATGCCTTTCCTGCTGCCTTTGCTGTATCAAACCGGCCTGGGATACAGCCCGCTGGAATCAGGCCTGCTGATCGCCCCCCAGCCGCTGGCCGCCATGAGCCTGCGCCTGTTGATGCCGCACATCTTGCGGCGCCTGGGCTACCGGCGCGTGCTGCTGCTGAACACCGTCGCGCTGGGCATCCTGATCGGCCTGTTCGCCCTCGTCGGACCGCGCACGCCCGTCTGGGTGATCGTGCTGCAGGCGTTCGCGTTCGGTTTCTTCTCGTCGTTCCAGTACACCAGCACGAACACGCTGGGCTATGCCGACGTCCCCGACGACCAGGCCAGCCTGGCCAGCACCATCGCCAGCACCGCGCAGCAACTGTCGCTGAGCTTTGGCGTGGCGACGGCGTCGCTGGCGGCGGCGGTGTTTGTCCGACGCGACGCCCAGACCCAGCCGCCCGAGATCATCCGCGGCATCCACATGGCCTTTCTGGCCCTGGCTGCCTTCACGCTGGTGTCGTCCTTGATCTTTCGGCGCCTGCGCAGCGACGACGGCGCCAACATCAGCCAGCACAAGGTCGCCGTCCCCACCGAGTGATCGCCCACGTGGCCCTTTGTAGCGGCCCGCGGGTGCCTGCGTCAGCGATTGGCCACCTATGCTGGCCGTTTGGAGTAGGGTGGCAACGATGCGCGCGGTGGTGGTCACGTCGAATCCAGGGACCACTATCTCGGACCCCCAGTCTCCGGCAGGCGTGCTGACCGATCTTGGCTGCGACGTCGTGGCGGTCGGATTCGATATCGATTCGCTGCCCGAGGACATCGAGTTGAAGCGCCCGTCGGTGGTGGTCGTGGACGCAGGGGCTCACCTGGAGGTGGGACGCGCCAGCATCCGCCGGGTACGGGAGGTGGGATCGCTTGCCGATGTCCCGGTGTTGCTGTGCGTGGAGCTATCACGCCTGGCCGGACTCGATTCCGAAGTGGGCACCGACGACTTTGTCTTGCTGCCGATCGTCGGCCCCGAGCTGTACGCCCGCATTCGCCAGCTGGATTGGCGTCTATCGACGTTCCTGGCTGATAGCCGCGTCAAGATCGGCGACCTGGTTATCGACGTCGTCGGGGCGGAGGCAGCGTACCGCGGGCGTGCCCTCAAGCTGCCGCATCAGGAGTTTTTACTGCTGAAGTTTCTGGCCGAGCGACCAGGGCGAGTTTTTGGTCGCGAGCAGCTCTTGACGCGCGTGTGGGGCTATCGATACTCGGGCGGGACCCGCACCGTCGACATTCACGTTCGCCGCTTGCGCGCGAAACTGGGGTCGGGCAGCACGATGATCGAGACTGTTCGGCACGCAGGCTACAAGATGCAAACCCCGGGTACGCTGATCGTCAGTTGAGGCCACAGCACCGCAGTTGACAGCGAACGGGAGACCGTTCTAAGAGGATCGCTGGTAACAACGAACGCCGGAGGCTGATCATGAAGGTCGATCGCAGAGGGCTGTTCAGGGCCATCGTTGGCACGGGTGCGGCGTTTGGTCTCGCGCTTGGTGGCTGCGGTGCCAACAACAACGATTCCAATGATGCCGCTGCCGGTAGTGGTGGCACCAGCGGCAGCGGCGGAGCGGGGTCCGGTGGCGCGAACGCTGGCAGTGGCGGGGCAGGCGCGCAGGATGCCAAAGTTGTGATGGACACATTTCGGGGCTGGGCGACCGGAGTTCCCTGCAAGGCCTAGCAGAGCGGAAGTCATATGCCGACTCTCCTCGGTGACAAGACTTCCGGTTCGCTGGATCCTTCGAAGCCAAGCCGAATCACCAGGTGGGGGGGAAGCCTCACCAAGCGCCCGCTTCCCGAGCACGACGAGACCATCGCTCTGCTCAGCGATGAAGACAGGCGTGGCTTGTGCGGCTTCTGGTTGTCTCGCTCATCAGGCGAGCGCCGCGTCTCCGACTCGATGGCTGTCATTCGCGACGCCCTCGAAAAACTGGGCGAGCCCGCGCCACTGGTCGACCTGGCCGAACGCGCCATCGACGACGAGCTTCGCCACGCGCAGCTCTGGCACCTCGGCGCCCAGCGGTTTTCCCTGGATGGCCAGGGAACTCCCGCGTACTGGCCCCCGTTCGTCCCACACTATGACGCCCCCGACGAGGTTCGGTATCGGTTGTTCGTGATCGCCGAGTGTGTGTTCAACGAGACCACGGCCAGCACGTTCCTGCAGACCTGCTTGCGTCTCGCCCGGGGTCCCCTGGCGGTCGGAGTGCTTCGCGAGATCCTCTCGGACGAGATCGATCACGGTCGAATCGGCTGGGCGTTCCTGGCCAGACTGTCGCGCCCGCATCGGGACGAGATCCAACCGTGGCTGCTTCCCATGCTGCGCGCCCACTGGAACGAATGGACGCGCGCCTTGCACGACGTGCCGGACAGCTATGCGGCGCACGGGATCCCGTCAAGGGCGGACACCAGCGAGGCGATCGTCGCTTCACTTCGAGAGGTCATCGTCCCCGGCCTGAAGGATCAGGGCTTCGCCACGGGGCCCATCGACGCGTGGCTGGACGATTCGGACCGGTAAGGTAGCGAGATCCTCGCTGGTGAGCGCCACCGTCGCAGGCGTGATCGCGCACCGCATCGACCGGATTGATCGATTTCGCCTGGACCGGGATACAGGGAGAGAAACTCACCACGCAGACGTGGACCTGGCCGGGCTCGGCGCCCTGGCTGCCTTTCGTCAGGAGATGTGATGCGAAACGCCCTCTATGGGACCAGTCTGTGCGTTCTTGTGGCAGTGGCCGGCGCCTGCTCGAATTCGGAGTCCGGCTCGGGCGGGGGGTCCGGCGGCGCCACCGCCAGCGGCTCTGGCGGCACCACTGCCGGCGGCACCGGCGGCACCACGGGCGGCGGCAGCGGTGGCATGACGGCTGGCACCGGCGGCACGACGATGGTCGACGGCGGCGGCACTGGCGGCGCGACGGTCACCATGGACGGCGGCGGGGTCGACGGGGCGGCGCACGCGCCGGTCCCCAGCGCCGGCTGCGGCAAGCCCAACCCGAACATGAAGATGCGCACCATCATGACCGGCGGCATGACCGGCACCTACTATGTCAACGTGCCTGCCAATTACGACGTCAACAAACCGATGCCGCTCGGCTTCGGTTTCCACGGCTTCGGCAACGGCGCGTGCCTGGTGGGCGCCCCGAATGGGGGCGAGTGCGTGGGCTTCGACAAACTCCCCGCCATCACTGTCTACATGAAATCGCTGTCGCAGGGCTGGGAGGGCCAGCCGCAACCGCTCGCGGAGAATTTACAATTTTATCACGACGTCCTCAACGTCATGAGGACTCAGTACTGCGTCGACGAGGCGCGCATCTTCATCGCCGGCGTCAGCTCGGGCGCCCAGTTCATCGAGCACATCGCCTGCCTGGACGGCGATACGCTGTGGCAGGTGACCGTGGTGTCGGGGGTCGTCGACCAGGGCGTCACCATGAACTGCAAGGGGACGCCGCCCGTGCTGCTCACGCAGGGCGCGAACGAGCCGTACTCCGGAGACTCGGTCGACGTGAAGACGCCGATCATGTTCGCCACGCGCAACGGCTGCTCGACGACGCCGCCGGCGGCGTACATGCAAAACAAGGCCGACATGCTGGCGGCGTTCATGATGGGCAAGGTCGACGTCCGCTGCATGGACTGGGACGGCTGCACGAAGAACCCCGTGCGCTATTGCATCTCGTCGCAGGCGACGTACATGCCGACCACGACACACGGCTGGCCGAAGGCCGGCGGCCAGTGGATCGCCGACTTCCAGAACATGCTGCCGAAGTAGCGCCGCCTTGACGCTGCCGACGACCACCTACTGCGTGGGGCAGGGGATCTCTTGCTCGCCGAAGGCCAGGTCGTCGATCCAGTAGTCCGCGGTCGGGGGATTGCCGCCGAAGATCTGGAAGCCGACGATCAGGTTCTTCCAGGCAGTCCCGTTCTTCCAGCGGTTCACCACCGGGGTGGGCTTCACGAAGGCGCCATCGACCTTGACGATGTAGTTCGCGTCCTGGAAATTCCACTGCAAGCAATGCCAGGCGGTGCCCGACGGAAACGCCGTCGCCGAGTCGAGGCCGTTGTCCGGCGGATCGACCGTCAACTCAAAGTTCCCCGACGTGCCTCCCGCCTCCCAGTGGTCGCCCACCCCGCTGTCGCTTTGCAGGATGTCCCAGTGATTGCCGGTGGTGATCTTGACCGGCATATAGACCATGAAGCGGCCGAACTCGGCGTTGATGGGGAACTGCTGGGTGAACGACACCATCGCCGTCGCGCCGCCGGTCGAATGAATGTGCAGCGACTTGGTGCCGCTGAACTTCTGCGCGGTGTCCACCATGACCGAACCGGTGCCTTTCGCGTCGACGGTGAACGCGCCCTTGGGCGGGGCGCCGGCGGTCTGGGTTTCCCAGTCGTCGCAGAACTTGGCGGTCACGCCCTGGCAGGTGTTGCTGGCGTTGACGGCGGGGATGTCGCCGGCCGAGCCGTCCGTCATCGCGCCACCCGAGCCGCTGACCGCGGCGTCGGTGCCTCCGCTGCCCGTGGAGATCTGTCCCCCGGTGCCGACCGCGCCGCCCGAACCCATGTCGGTCCCGCCCGATCCCGACGACGCACCGCCGGTACCCGCGCTGGAACCACCGGTCCCCGCGCCGCCCGAACCGGAGGGATTGGTCCCGGCTGGACCGTCGCTGGAAGCACAACCAGCGGTGCCCAGGCAAACCAAAACGAACGAGATCAGCAGCGTGCGCATATTTCTCACACCCTCCCGTCAGTCACGGTGGAAAGTCGCCCAGACCTTCACACCGTGAGGGGCGAACCGGATGTTTGCGTCGCTCCGTGACGACGGATCTCGACCGAAACTTCGAGCATCCGACGGGCGACTGCCTATATTTCGACGCGAGGAGTTGCTCTTGCCAAGACCCAACGTCGGCGAACGCGCACCAGACTTCACGCTTCCGAACGCAAAAGGCGAGGCGATCCGGCTGGGGGATCTGCTGGCACGGAAAGTCGTGGTGCTCTACTTCTATCCGAAGGATGAGACGGCAGGTTGTACCGCGGAGGCCTGCGCCTTCCGCGATGCCTACGAGGATTTCACGGCGGCCGGCGCCGAGGTGGTTGGGGTCAGCCGTGACGATGCCGCTTCGCACACCCGGTTCGCCGCGCACCACAAGCTGCCGTTCACGCTCTTGAGCGACGCCGACGGAACCGTGCACGCGTTTTACGGCGTGCAGAACCGTCTGGGATTCCTGCGCGATCGGGTGACGTTCGTCATCGATCGGTCAGGGATCGTCCGAAAGGTTTTTACTTCGATGATCAACATGCGCGGGCATGTCCAGAGCGCATTGCCTGTCGTGCGCGGGCTCGTCGGCCAGGCAGCCTAGCCGGTTCTTCTTTCGTGACCCTTCGCTTTCCAGGTTCGCGCCAGGCTCTGCTGGTCAGGCTCGCTTCGAACGCCGACGCGAATGTGTTCCGGGAGACCGAAGCTGGCGGCGTGTCTCACCAGCACGCCCCTGGCGTGTAGCGCTGCCACCAGCGTCGTGGCGTCTTCGACGCGGTAAAGCAGGAAGGGGCCTCCTGTCTGCTGGGGCTGGCCCGCGATGCCAGACAGGCGTTCCGCCAGAGCCAGTCGCAACGCTGCGATGCGTGCGCGGATCGCCGGCACCTGCGACGACAGCAGCCTGGCCGCCACGACGCCGGCAGCCTGCGCCGGGCTGGACACGTTCCACGGCGGCAGTGTTGCCTGCACGGCCGCCGCGATCGGCGGCGCCGCCAGCAGGTAGCCGAGGCGCAGGCCGGGAAGCGCGAAGATCTTGGTCAAGGAGCGCAAGACGACGATGTTGGGCTCAAGCGGCACGCCCTCCACACCCTCGAACATGGGCAAGTACGCCTCATCGACGACGAGCAGCGTCCCGGGCCAGCGGCGCGCGATCGCCGTGAGGGTGTCGGCCGGCGCGGCGGTGAGGCACGGGTTTGACGGGCGGCACACGAACGCCACGGCGATCGGTGAGGCGGCGAGCGCGCCGTTGATCTCCTCGAACGGAAAGGAGAACTGCGGCTCCCTCATTTCGACGGATACCACAGCGGCGCCGCTGGCCTTCAGCGCCTGCTCGTATTCACCAAAGGCGGGCTTCACGATCAGGCCCCGGCGATCCGGGCCGGCGAAGGCACGGGCCAGGGCCCAGATCAGCTCGACCGCTCCGGCGCCCACGACGACGCGGTCCGGGGACAGATCGTGCAGCCCGGCGATGGCCTGGCGGACCGGCAGCGCCGTGGGGTGCGGATAGCGCGACAGATCAGCGTCGCGAACGGCGGCCACTATCTCGGCCGGCGGTGGCAGTGGCGACACGCCCGTCGAGAAGTCCAGCAGTCGCGCGTCGTGGGTCCCGCCGTGGACCGCGGCCGGCAACGCGACCAGCTCGGGGCGCGGCCTAGGGCGCACGGTGGATCCCGAAGATGACCAGCGCCGCGGCCAGCGCGGCCGCCCCCAGCATGACCCGGACGGCGCGGTCGACGTCCGCCGCCGTGGGCGAGCGCAGGCCCGCACCCAGCCGATAGTGACCTGTCTTCTCCAGCTCGACGCCCAGGGCGCCCGCCATCGTCGCCATCGGGTGGCCGGCGTTCGGGCTTTCGGTTGCCCGCCGGTCGCGCGCCCAGATCGCAACGGCGCGCCCGAAAGAACCGCTGCCCAGCGGCGCCGCGAGCGCCAGCAGCAGCGCCGTCACGCGCGCGGGAACCAGGTTGGCGAGATCGTCGAGGCGCGCGGCTGCCTTCCCCAGCCATTCGAGCTGGCCCCGATATCCGATCATCGCGTCCAGCGTGTTGATCGCGCGGTAGGCGAGGGCGCCCGGGACGCCGGCGATTGCATAGAAGAACAGCGGCGCCACGATCGAGTCGGAGGCATTCTCGGCGACCGACTCGACAGCCGCCGCGGCAACGAGGGGAGGGGCCAGCGTCGTCGTGTCGCGCGAGACCAGGCCGCCCAGTGCGGCGCGCGCGGCATCGAGGCTCCCTGCGGCGAGCGGGCGCGACACGTCCCAGCCGGCCCTGGCCAGCGCGCGAATGGCGAAGGCGCTCTTGAGCAGAAAGACCGCCAGGACCCAGTGAGCGAGC
>JAXDMH010000179.1:0-2937 GCA_034666225.1 Myxococcales bacterium | reverse complement strand
AGCCTCGGCTATCGACCGGACGAACAGATCTGCATCGTGACCGTGGGCGGCTCGGGGGTCGGTCGCTCGCTGCTGGAGCGGGTCATCGCCGCTTTTGCAGAAGCCAAGCGACGACTCCCGGCGCTGCGCATGATCGTCGTCGCGGGCCCCCGCATCGATCCAGCCTCGCTGGTCGCGACGGCGCAACCGGGGCTCGAGATCCTGCCCTACGTCGACCAGCTCTACCGGCATCTGGCGGCCTGTGATCTGGCGGTCGTGCAGGGGGGCCTGACGACCACGATGGAGCTGGCCGCGAATCGACGGCCTTTCATCTACTTCCCGCTCCGCCACCACTTCGAGCAGAACTTTCACGTTCGCCACCGCCTCGAGCGGTTCGGCGCTGGTCGCTGCATGGACTTCGAGCACGCGGGGCCCTCCGAGATCGCCGCCGCGATCGTGGACGAGATCGCGCGCCCGGCCGTCAACGCGGCCGTCGACGCGGGCGGCGCGCGGCGGGCCGCGGCGTTGATCGCCGAGCTGCTCTGAGATGCTCGCGGGCCGGCTGGCGGGGTCGGGAGCCGCGCTAGGCTTCAGGTACTAAAGGAGATCCGTGCGCACCTGGCGACCAAGTACCTGCCTGTCGTTGTCCTGACATCCTCAGATCACGATCGGGATCGGCTGGAACCAAAATTCACCAGTAATTTCGTGGCGCTGAACGGGATCGAACCGTCGGCCTCCTCAATGCCATTTAGATTGGGCCTGAATAAGATCAACAGCTTAGGTGCGTGAAGCGTTACCGGCGACCGGAGGAACGTCAGCGGTTTCAAGGGGATCTCGCGGTAACGAAATCGCTTCAGCGGGTCGCGTCGAACGCCTCGGGTC
This sequence comes from Myxococcales bacterium, assembly GCA_034666225.1. Classification (GTDB taxonomy): domain Bacteria; phylum Myxococcota_A; class Polyangia; order Fen-1088; family Fen-1088; genus DATKEU01. Next base: position 2,076 of record JAXDMH010000179.1, on the reverse strand, counting down.
AAGGGCGTCAAACGGATGGCCGATAATCTCGATGGCCTCGTCGTGTCTTCTCAGCGCCAACCGATCAGACCTTCTGAACTCGAAAGCATGCTCGTCCGCGGCGTGACGATCGGGCGTTACGTTGTGCTGACCCTGGTCGGTCGCGGCGGCATGGGCGAGGTATATGCCGCGTACGATCCGGAACTGGACCGGAAGGTCGCTATCAAGCTGCTGCGCTCACGGGGCGCCCAGATGGACGCTGGCGGCCAGGCCAGTCAGGACAACAACCGCGCCCGCCTGATGCGTGAAGCGCAGGCCACCGCCAGGCTCTCGCACCCGAACGTCGTGGTCATCTATGACGTCGGCACATTCGAGAATCAGGTGTTCATCGCCATGGAATTCGTGGAGGGACACACCGTCGGATACTGGATGAACGCGCAGGCCCGCGCCCGGGCCGACGTTTTGAAAGTTTTCGTTGCTGCCGGCCACGGGTTGGCGGCCGCGCACGACAAGAGCCTGGTCCACCGCGACTTCAAGCCGGACAACGTCATGATCGGCAGCGATGGGCAGGTGCGGGTCATGGACTTTGGTCTGGCCCAATTGGCCGGCGATCGAGGCGCCGCGCCCAAGCCCTTGCCCGATGATCCGACCGCCGCTGCGTCGACCGGCGGAGAAGAGTTCGTCGCGGATAGAACGATGGTAGTCGGTGCGCGGTCGACCACCGCCGCGAAGTCCATTGCCACATCGACGAATTCACAGGCCTTCGATCAGCGCCTTACTCAGACCGGGGCGATGCTGGGCACACCGGCGTATATGGCACCGGAACAGATCCTGGGGCGGTCGACCGACGCCCGCACCGACCAGTTCAGTTTTTGCGTGGCGCTGTACGAGGCTCTTTATGGCGAGCGCCCCTTCGCCGGCAACACGCTGTTCGGCCTGAGCGCCAACGTTGTCCAGGGCAACGTGCGCCCGCCGCCCGCGAAGAGTCAGGTATCGCCCTGGCTGCGTAAGGCGTTGCTACGCGGTCTCAGCGTCGAGCCTGACAAGCGCTGGCCATCGATGAACGCACTCCTGGCCGAGCTGGAGAGGAATCGTGCGGTGGCCGGCCGGCGCCGGTTTGCCGACGGCGCCGCGGCCAAGCTGGCCGGCATGTGGGAGGCACCCGGTCGCGGGCAGCGGGTCGAGACCGTCGCCAAGGCGTCGATCAAGCAAGCTTTCCTGGCGACGGACAAGCGGTATGCCGCCACCTCGTTCGAGAACGTGAGGAAGGTCCTGGACCGATACGCGTCGGCCTGGACCGAAATGTACGTGTCGGCTTGCGAGGCCACGCACACGCGCGGGGAACAGTCGGCCGAGATACTCGACCTGCGGATGGCGGCACTGCAGGAGGCGTTACATGGGTTGCGCGCACTGTGTGATGCTTTCCGCTGCGCGACGGCCCAGGTGGTGGAGAACGCCGTCGACGCCGCGAACTCCCTGCCCAGCATCGAACGCTGCGCCGACCTTGCTCTGCTCCGCGCGGCGGTCAAGCCGCCCAAGGACCCGGCGGTGCGCGCGACCGTTGATCGGCTTCGCGGGCGACTGGCGGAGGTGCGGACGCTGTCACGCGTCGGTCGGTTGGCGGACGCTGCGAAACTGATCGGCCCCCTGGAGCAGGAGGCGCGAAGTACAGGCTACCAACCGTTGCTGGCCGAGGCGTTGCTGGAACGGGGATTCCTTCACATCGAACGGCTAAATCTGGAGGCGGCCAGCGTCATCTACGAGGAGGCGCTGTGGACGGCAGAGCTGAATCGCCAGGACGAAATCACCGCCGAGGCGGCAACGGCGCTGGTGAGTGTGTGCGCGAGCAGGGAACGATTCGAGCTGGGCGATGTCTGGGCCAGGTGCGCCGAGACGGTCCTGACGCGCATGGGCGGTCACGAACGACTGTGGGGTTGGCTCCTCAACAACCTTGGTCACATGCGCCAGGCGCAGGGACTGCTGGTCCAGGCCCTGGATTATTCACAGCGGGCCATCGTCGCCAAGGAGAAGGCTCTGGGCCCGGACAATCCCGATCTGGGAATAACGATCGGCAATATGGCCTTTTACTACACCGAG
>JAXDMH010000178.1:0-9153 GCA_034666225.1 Myxococcales bacterium | reverse complement strand
AGGAGAATGACCATGAAAACGACGACCACGAACCCCACGACAATGACAACGACAACCACGAACACCACCAACCAGAACAGCCGGCGGCTGTGGACCGGGCGGGTCATGAGCGGCATCGTCGTGCTGTTCCTGCTTTTCGATTCCATCATCAAGCTGCTGCGGGTGCCGGCGGCGGTCGAGGGAACCGTGCAGCTGGGCTATCCCCCCAGCGTGCTGCTTGGTCTGGGCATCGTGCTGCTGGCCTGCGTGGTCACCTACCTGGTGCCCAGGACCGCGCTGGTCGGCGCTGTCTTGCTGACGGGATACCTGGGCGGCGCCATCGCCACGCACGTCCGCGTCGGTCACCCGCTGCTCAGCCACACCCTGTTCCCCATCTATGTCGCGGCGCTGATCTGGGGCGGACTGTTCCTGCGCGACGAACGAGTGCGCGCGTTGATCCGCCCGCGCGCCACGACGTGAGGCCTGATTGTCGTTCCCGCTCCCTGACCTGCGTGTTAATGAAAAGACACGATGCCGACCGAGCGAACGAACAGCCTCCCCATTCTGGAACTGGTTCTCACGAACTATAAGAACTTCAACGCCCGCGCCACGCGCGACGCCATCATCGCGTACTGGCGGCACATCGAACAGGGGGGGCGGATGTTCTGGGCAGTGGCCGGCGCCATGTCGTCGGCCCAGCTGGGCATCACCCTGGCCCCGGCCATCCGGGCCGGCCTCATTCACGGATTGTCGGTCACCGGCGCCAACCTGGAAGAGTCGCTGTTCCGCCTGGTGGCCCACGACCACTATCGCGATTTCCCCGACTACCGGTACTTCACCAAGCAGGACGACACCCGCATCCTGAACGACCGCATGCGCCGGGTGACCGACACCAGCATTCCCGAGGACGAGGCCTTCCGGGCCGTCGAGTCGATCATCGTGCCGATGTGGAAGCGGACCTCGGAACAAAAACAGCGACGCTTCTGGCACGAATACTTTTACGAGCTGATCCAGACCATCGGCGCCGACCTGCACCAGGGCAAGGCCGACGAATGCTGGTTGCTGGCGGCGGCCAAGGCCAAGCTGCCGGTTGTGGTCCCCGGCTATGAAGATTCCACCTTCGGCAACATCTTTGCGTCGCACGTCAAACACGGCGACTGCGAGGCAACCATCGCCAAGTCCGGCATCGAGTACATGGCCGCCTTCTACGACCAGTACCGCGAGCTGTCGGCCGGGGCCGGCGTCGGCTTTTTCCAGATTGGCGGCGGCATCGCCGGCGATTTCCCCATCTGCGTGGTCCCGTCGATCAAGTACGACCTGGAACAGCCGGTGAAGCCGTGGGCCTACTTCTGCCAGATCTCCGATTCGACGACGTCGTACGGTTCTTACTCGGGCGCCACACCCAACGAAAAGATCACCTGGGACAAGCTGACGGCCGAGACGCCGATGTTCGTCATCGAATCAGACGCCACCATCGTCGTGCCACTGCTGCTGCGGGCGCTGCTTGAATGCAAGCAGAACCCGGCAGCGGCCAACGCGCTGATCGCCGGCGTGTAGAAGAGCGAACTAGACCAGCAGACCGTCCAGCGGTGCCTTGCCGGCGGTGCCGAACGTCGTGACCGGAACCCCCAGGGCGTTCAGCATGGTGACGAACAGGTTCCCCTGTGGCGCCTTCGGGAAGGCGATGTGCTGGCCGGTCTTTATCTTGCCGCCCGCGGTGCCCAGCAGCAGGATGCCTTTGTTGTCCTGGTCGTGGCTGATGCCGTTCATGATCTCGCTGGACATGAAGACCAGGCTGTTGTCCAGCATGGTGGCCCCACCCTCGTCGATGGCGTCCAGCTTCTGACAGAAATATGCCAGCTGGGAGACGTGCCAGTTGTCGATCTTCGGCAGCGCGTTGCCGTCCTGGTTGTGGGCCAGGCCATGGTGATCGCCGCTGATGCTCAGCCAGGGGAAGCTGGGGGCGCAGGAGGAACCGCCGTTTCCGAGCATGAACGAGATCGACCGCGTGGCATCACACTGCAGCGCCAGCACCATCAGGTCGCAGCTGATCTTGGTTTGCGTCGGCCAGTCCAGGCCCGTGTTGGCGGGCTTGGTCATTCCCATCGTCGAGCAGGTGGGCGACATCGTCGATTGAATCTGCGTCTCGACGGAGCGCACGCCGGTCAGGTAGTCGTCCAGTTTGTGACGATCGGTGGCGCCCAGGCGGCCCTGAAGGGTCGTCGCCTCGTCCAAGACGTGGTCAAGGACGCTGGTGGCGATGGCCCGGCGGCGCATGCCGTCCGCCGCCGATGCGGTGGGGTTGGCCCCCATGAAGATCTGATCGAACACCACGCCCGGCTGGATCTGCGGCTGCATCGGCTGTGTGGCGTTGGCCCAGGAGATACAGCCGTTGTAGATGGCCGGGTTTCCAACGTCGGCGTACATCCGGTTCGTGATCCCAATCTGGATACCAGTTTGGATGCGGGTGGTGTTGGGCGGCAGCGCCTGCGCGTACGCCTGGTCGACGGAGATACCGACCTTGGCGGCTTCCTTGGCCCCTTTCACCGCGGTCAACATCCCCGAGACGCCCAGGCCGTGTGAACCGAAGACCACCGATGCGTCGTTATTCTGGATGCCCTGGAACACCAGCAACTTCTTCTGCAAGCTCGCCAGCGGCATGAGTGACGAACTGGGCGTGTAGTTGGCACCCGTTGTCGCCGGGTACCACGTCTTGGCGTAGTAGCCATTGGGCGTGTGCCAGGCGACCAGACGGACGGCCTTCCCTGCCGCCTGTGCCTTGTTGCCGCCAGAAAATGTCTCCAGCCATGGCAAGCCGACCACGGCGGCGGCGCTGGCCAGGAATTTCCTCCGCGACGGGCCCTGGCGCGCGAACTGCTTTCGCTGAGCCGCCAGAGCCTTTTCGTCAAAGGTCAGGTCCGGAAATTTCGGATCGAACGTGCCACGGCCGGTCATAGTTTTTCCTCCCATGGTCTTAGGGCTCGCCCCGGCGCATGCGGAACGCATCGCTCGCCACCACGTTCATCAGCAAATCGCGCATCCCCAGCTTGCCGCCCCCGGTCGCCTTGGCCGCGTCGTCGACGTACCCCTGGTCCTTGTCGCCGACCGATCGCCCCAGGCTGTACGCCATCAGATTCTTGGCGAGACATGAACCAACCCGCGGATCCTTTGCCAGCGCCGTCTCCAGCTCGGCCCGCCCGCTGAACTTTGTGCCGTCCAGCAGCACGCCGCTGACATCGATCGGCTTGCCGTGATCGGTGTCTCGCCAGGCGCCGATGGCGTCATAATTTTCCAGGGCCAGGCCGATGGGATCCATCTGGTTGTGGCAGGACGCGCAGGCGGGATTCATCCGGTGATTCTCCAGGAAGGTCCGCGCGTCGGTGGCCGTGATGGTGTCCTCGGTGGGGGGCATGAAGTTTCCGGGCGGTGGCGGCGGGTCCGCGCACATCAGCGCGTCCAGCGTGAACCGGCCGCGTGACACCGGCGACGTTCGGTTGCCGCGCGAGGTGGCGACCAGCAGCGCGCCCATTCCAAACAACCCGCCCCGCTGCGGGGTCGACAGCGTGACCCGCGACAGGTCGGTCCCGCCCACCGCTGGCACGCCGTAATGCTTGGCCAGGCTGTCGTCCAGGTAGGTGAAGTTGGCGGTCAGCAGTTGATCGATGGGCAAGTTCTGACGAACGAACTCGTCAAAGAACAGATCCACCTCGCGTTTCATCGAGGCGCCCAGCGCCGCGTTGAACGCAGGGTACAGCTTGGGGTCAGGTTGCGCCGTCTCGACGGTCCGCACGCCCAGCCACTGCTCGGCATAGTTCTGAGAAAGACGCGACTTCGGATCGGCCAGCATGCGCTGCAGCTGAGCCTGCACGTCCTTGACCGCGGCCAGCTTGCCGGTCTTGGCCGCCGTGAAGAGCGCGTCGTCGGGCATGCTGGCGTAGACCAGATACGACAGACGAGAGGCCAGCTCGTACGGCGCCAGCAGGTGCGGCGTCAGCGATTTGGGATCGGGATCGAACTCCGGCCTGAAGAGGAAGTTCGGCGAGACCAGGAGCGCCTGCAGCACCGCATTGATCACCTCGTCCGGCGATCCGCCCGCGGTGCGCACCTTGCCGGCCAGCGTGAGATAGCGCGCGATCTCGTCGTCGGTGAGCGGTCGCCGGTACGCGCGCTGGCCCAGCGTCGTCAGGAACGTGCGCACGCACGCGTCGCCGGCGGCCGGGTCGCACGACAGATTCTGGGTCCGCAGCGGCGGGGCCAGCGCCTCGGTGGCCAGGGTCTCGGCGGCTTGCTGGTATTGCTGCAAGCGTACCGGCGACAGCGTCAGCGAATCGCCGTTGTTGTCAAAGCCGTTGGCGACTGTGTCGCTGAGAAAGGCCTTCGCGGGATGGGAGAGTGTTCCCAGCAGATCGCGAACGGTGTTGTCGTACTCCGTCTGGTTCAACCGCCGGAGGGTGACCCGTCCGGGTTCCTTCGCGCCGGGCGGCAGCGGGTTGTTGCCCGTTCCGGGGTTGCCGGGATTGCCGGGGTTGCCCGAGCCGCCGCCACCGGACGGGCTGCTGCCCGGTCCGGTCTCGTCGATCGAACCGGTACACCCCACACCAAGAAGCAGAACAGAGCTGAGAAACCAGGAACGCTTATCGCGCATGATGCCGCCCTCCGCGGGCTGTGGTCTCGTGTGAGGGTTAGGTACCGCCACCTCGCGGAAATCGTTCAAACACCGCGCGGAAATCGTTCAACCACTGGCGCCCGCGAGAGCCACTTTGGGCTAGCGACAAATGTCCCGACCGTGAGGACGACACAATTGATTGGACCAATTTCGAATTGATTGGACCACTCGAAACTTTCGCCCCGCAAACGATGGTTCGGCAGGTCTAAGTGCCGGACCGATTTATTTATTTGACGTTTTTTTGACCAATTCGCACACAGTGTGGGCCGTTGCGGCAACGTTGCGGCACTGATCAGTGTTCGATTTTCTTGATCGGATCGATCGGCCCGTCTTTACGGGCCGAGGCCATTTCTCGCTAAGACGCCTCGGCAGCCAAGAGACGCCAGAGCGCTTTCCTTACGTTCGAAAGGACAATTCATGGATACCGTTTATCGTCGCATCGGTTCGACTTTGCTGGTTGGTCTGTTGGCGGGCGTCACCTTCGGGTGCAGCTCGTCGTCGTCGCCCGGGGTGAGTGGCTCGGGGGGAATGGGAGGGGGCTCGGGTGGCTCGGGTGGCACAGGGCCAGCGCTGAGTCAGCGAACGATGGACCTGCTGGCGCGCGCCACGGGGAAGACAAAGCCCATCGCGGACACGCACCTCCACCTTTTCCAGCCGTCGCGTTCAGGCGTGGCCTGGCCCCCCGCCTCGAATACAACGATCTTCAAGGATTTCCTGCCGCCGGCGTACATGGCCATCGCCCAGCCTCTAGGCATCGTGGGCAGCGGGATCGTCGAGGCCAGCCCGTGGAACGACGACACGCAGTGGCTGCTGGCCCAGGTGGCCGCCGCGCCGGCGACCCAGGGTTTCTTCCCCTTCTATGTCGCGCAGCTGGACATCACGTCGGCTGACTTCATCACCAACCTGACCGCGTACCTGAAGGTCGATGCGATGACCAACCCGAACGCCGACAAGATCGTCGGCCTCCGCGTGTACCTGTGGAGCGGGACGATCGATCTCACTGACGCGGTTCAGAAGGCCAACCTGGCCGAGGTGCAAAGGCTGGGGCTGACCCTCGACATCATCAGCCGCGGCACGGGCGCCACGGAGACCAATCCCAAGGCCAAGGTCGTGGCCCTGGCCACCATGTATCCCGGCATTCGCATCATCATCGACCACATGGCGGGCGCCAAGATCGATGCCACGGCCGCTCCGAACTGGGTGGCTGACATCGCCACGCTGAAGCCGCTGACGAATGTGTACGTCAAGTGGTCGGCCTTCTTCGACGCCGCCAATCCGACGGGCGACGAGAGCAAGCCGTGGGCGGCGCCCAAGGACATGATGAGCTACAAGGGCATCTTCGATTCGCTGTTCGCGGCGTTCGGCACCGACCGGATCATCTGGGGTTCGAACTACCCGGTCTCCGAGCTGGGCGAACCGGCGGGCATGCCGCTCGGCCAGAGCATCACCGACGAGATCAAGATCGCCGAGGACTACCTGGCGTCGACGCCGGCCCTGGTCGCGGTGCGCGACAAGGTGATGTTCGACAACGCCGCCAATTTCTATCGCCGGATCCCCATGGGCACGACGCCCGGCGCGGCGCCGCTGCTGGCGTTGAAGGCGGGCAAGACGAAGCCGATCCTGGACACGCACATCCACGAGTTCCAGCCTTCGCGGCCCGGCGTGCCGTGGCCGGATTCGGCCAACGCGACCTTGTACAAGGACTACCTGCCGACGACGTGCATGCCGGTGTTCCCCAAGGCCACCTGCGGCCCGACCTACACGGATGAGATCGCCAACCAGGGCATCCTGGCCGCCAACGTCGTCGAGGCCAGCCCGCGCAACAACGACGCCACCGGCACCTACGACACCGACTGGATCCTGAGCCAGCTCAAGGGCAACGACCTGTTCTTCAACTACGCGGCCCAGCTGGACATCAGCTCCAAGGACTTCATCAGGAACCTGGACCTGAACACCAAAGGCATGACCGCCGACGGCATCGATCGCGCCGTCATGATCTCCGGCCTGCGCGTCTATCTGTGGAGCGCCGCCATCGATCCCGCGGAACCCACCCAAAAGGCGAACCTGACCGAGGTGCAGAATCGCGGCATGACCCTGGACATCATCAGCCGCGGCACGGGCGCGAACGAGAAGAACCCCAAGGCCCAGGTCGTCGCCCTGGCCAAGGCGTTCCCGAAGATCCGCATCATCATCGATCACATGGCGGGGGCGAAGATTGACGCGGCCTCGCCCGATCCGAAGTGGATGGCCGACATCATGTCGCTGGCGGCGCAGCCGAACGTCTACGTCAAGTGGTCGGCGTTCTTCGACGCCGCCAATGCCACGGGCGACGAGAGCAAGCCGTGGACGGCGCCCAAGGACATGGCGTCATACACCAAGATCTTCGACGCTCTGTGGACCACCTTCGGCGAGGAGCGCATCATCTGGGGCAGCAACTGGCCGGTCGTGAAACTGGCCGGCACGCTGGCCGAGGAGGTCAAGATCGCCGAGGACTACCTGGCGACGAAGACCCCCGCCCAGCGCGACAAGGTGATGTTCAAGAACGCCATCATGTTCTACCGCCGCGTGCCGTAGCGGCAGCGGGGAACGGAACTCAGCGCCCGGCGGGGCCGTCTGTCATTTCCCGGCGGTACCCGCCGGTTGCCAGGCCGGCCCGCCGGGAAATTCGTGCGTGGCCAGCGCGTCGGGCTTCATCGTCGCGCTGTAACCGGGGGCGACCGGCGGCATGTACCGCCCGTCGCGTGTCACGATCGGGTCGACGAACAGGTCATGCAGGTGATCTGAATATTCCGTCAACCGATCGGTCAGCGTCGCGCTGACGCAGACATAGTCGATGATCGACAGGTGCTGGACGTATTCGCACAGGCCCACGCCGCCGGCGTGCGGCCAGACGGGAATACCGAACTTCTTGGCCAGCAGCAACACGGCCAGAACCTCGTTGACGCCCCCCAGCCGGCAGCTGTCGATCTGGCAGTAGCCGATCGCCTTGGCCTGCATCAGCTGCTTGAACATGACGCGGTTGTGGCACATCTCGCCGGTGGCCACGGCGATGGGAGCGATACCGCGGGCGATGGCGGCGTGGCCCAGGATGTCGTCGGGGCTGGTCGGCTCTTCGATGAAGTGCGGTTTGAATTCGGCCAGTTGTTTCATCCAGGCGATGGCCTCGCCCACGCCCCAGACCTGGTTGGCGTCCATCATCAGCTTGCGCTCCCAGCCCAGCTCTTCGCGCATGGTGCGGCAGCGGCGGATGTCGTCTTCCAGATTGCGCCCGACCTTGATCTTGAAGTGCTGCCACCCGCGGGCGGACAGTTCTCGGCAGAGGCGGCGCAGCTTGTCGTCGGGATAGCCCAGCCAGCCGGCCGACGTCGTGTACGTCGGGTAACCGTCGCGCTTCATCTCGGCGACGCGGGCGGCGCGCGTCGGCGCGTTCTCGCGCAAGATCTCCAGCGCCTCATCGCGCGTGAGGGCGTCTTCGATGTATCGAAAGTCGATGCACGCCACCAGCTGTTCCGGGGTCATGTCGCAGACCAGCTGCCACACCGGCTTGCCGGCGGCCTTGCCCCACAGGTCCCAGACGGCGTTGACGATCGCCGCGGCGGCCAGATGAATGACGCCCTTCTCCGGGCCCACCCAGCGCAGCTGACTGTCGCCGGTGACCGCGCACCAGAAGCCGGCCATGTCACCGGTGATCGCGTCGAGAGTCTTTCCGATCACCAGCGGCCGCAGTGCGTTCACGGCGGCCACACACAGCTCGTTGCCGCGGCCGATGGTGAAGGTGAGGCCGTGCCCTTCCAGGCCGGGCGCGTTGGTTTGCAGCACCACGTACGCCGCCGAGTAATCGGGATCGGGATTCATGGCGTCAGAGCCGTCGAGAGTGCGCGACGTCGGCAAACGAATGTCGCGCGCGGTGATGTTGGTGATGGTGATTTTCACGTCCGACACTATAACCGCCCGTCGCCGGGCGGCGCGCGATCATCAGACGACGGAAACGCGGTCCAGCGGCCACACCACCACGTCGAGGCGCCGGCTGAAGTGCAGCAAGGCCGGCGGGCCGGGCAGCGGAATCCCCTGCGCGTCGCCCACGGAGTTTTCGGCGATGTCGCAGACGGCGGATTGCAACGGCCACGGCGGGTGGTGAATCTCGGCGCGCACGAGCTGGCCGGACGGTGTCTGGGTGTACAGGCAATAGCGTTCGGTCAGAAAATGCTCCAGCGTCCCCGGTACCGACTGGATGACGGGCGACGTCGGTCCGAAGGTGCCACGAAAGGCCACCCGTCGGCCGGGCCCACGCCGGACACTGCTGTAGTGAATGCGCTGGCCGTCAGCGCTGGCTTCCATCGACGCGAAGAAATAAGGCAGGTGGAAGAATCGGCGCGCGCCCCACACCGCCAGACGACTGGCAGCGTCCAGGCTGACGAACCAGACGCCCGGCTTGCCGTCGGCCTCGACGTAAAGACGCAGGTTCATCTCCGGGAACGCCGAGAAGCCCGGCAGGTCGGAAAGCCCGC
>JAXDMH010000177.1:0-11570 GCA_034666225.1 Myxococcales bacterium | reverse complement strand
GGCATTCCGCTGACCCACCTGCCCTGGGTGTACATGGTCACGGGCGTCAGCTCGATGGTCTCCGGTCCCCTGATGGGTCGTCTGGCTGACCGCATCGGCAAGTACGCGACGTTCTGCTTCGGTTCCGTGCTGGCCGCCGTGGTGGTCGTCGTCTATTGCAACCTGGGGGTGACGCCGCTGGGGCTGGTCATGCTGGTCAACATCGTGCTGTTCGTGGCGGTGATGGCGCGGATGATCTCGGCATCGGCGCTGACCTCCGCCGTCCCCGATCCGCAGGATCGCGGCGCCTTCATGTCCGTCAGCTCGTCGTTGCAGCAGTTTTCCGGCGGGGTGGCGTCCTGGGTGGCCGGGCTGATCGTGATTCAGACGCCGTCCGGGCAGCTGCAGCGTTACGACGTTCTTGGCTATGTGGTGGTCGGGGCGATGGCGGTGACGGTGGTCATGCTGTACCCGATCCACCGGGCGGTGATGCGTAAGGTGGCGGAGTCACGGGCCATCGGGGTGATTTCCTAGGACCAGTTGTCACACAACTGGAACAAAAGCGGGCGCGAGGTCGGGCTACGGTCCCCGGCCAGGGGGCGCTTCGATGGAGGCCGTGCTGAAGATCGGTGAGTTTCCCGCGAGTGCGGTGGGCAGTGCAGCGTTGGGCGGAGAATCGGTCCCGCTGGACCACTCGTCGCTGTATCTGAACCGCGAGATGTCCTGGCTGGCGTTCAACGATCGCGTGCTGGCCGAGGCCCTGGACCCGCGCTGGCCGCTGCTGGAGCGCATGAAGTTCCTGTCCATTCACGCCTCGAACCTGGACGAGTTTTTCATGATCCGGGTGTCCGGCCTGCATGACCAGCTGGAGGCGGCGCTGATCGAGACCAGCCCGGATGGGCTGTCGCCGCAGGAACAGCTGACCCGCATCGGACAGACGGTGCGCCGCCAGGTTCGGACCGCCATCAAGTTGCTGTCCGAGGATCTGCTGCCGGCCCTGGCCCAGCGCGGGATTCACATCCGGGATTGGACGACACTGGACGCCGAGACGCAGGCGCAGGCGCGTCGCTATTTTCGCCGGTCGGTGTTTCCCATCATCACGCCGCTGGCCGTCGATCCCGGTCACCCGTTTCCGTTTCTTTCCAACCTGTCGCTGTCGCTGGCCATCGAGGCGCGCGATCCCGTCACGAAAGAGCGCCGGTTTGCCCGCGTCAAGGTGCCGGAGAGCCTTCCCCGTTTCGTGGTGCTGTCTGACCTGCGCCCGGCCAGCTCGCCGCCCAGCAAGCAGCCGACGGATGGTTCGACGAACGACCTTCTGCCGCTGGAGCAGCTCATCGCCGCCAACCTGGACGATCTCTTTCCAGGGATGGAGATCCTGAGCTGCTCTCCTTTTCGCGTCACCCGCGACATGGACATCGCCATCCTGGAGGACGAGGCGCACGACCTGCTGTCCATCGTCGACCGCGAGGTGCGGCGGCGGCGTTTTGGGGCCTGCGTGCGGCTGGAGGTTGATGCCGGGATACCGGTCCGCATCCGCCGCCTGCTGGTGGAGAAGCTGGAGATCGACGACGACGACGTCTATGAATCGCCCGGGCCGCTGGGGCTGAGCGCCCTGATGGCCATCGCCTCGCTGAATCGCCCGGATCTGCACGATCCCCCGTTCACGCCGCGCTGCCCGGCCGACCTTGCGGAGAACGCCGATCCCTTCGCGGTCATCCGGGCCGGGGACGTGCTGCTTCACCACCCGTACGACTCGTTCGCGCCGGTGCTGGATCTGCTGCGGCGGTCGGCGGACGACCGCGACGTCATGGGGATCAAGATGACCCTGTACCGCGCCGGTTCGAACGCCGAGGTGGTCCGGCTTTTGATCCGGGCCGCCGAGAACGGCAAGCAGGTGGCGGTGTCGATCGAGCTGAAGGCTCGTTTCGACGAAGAGAACAACATCGCCTGGGCGCGCGCCCTGGAACGGGCCGGCGCCCACGTCTTCTTTGGCCACGCCGGGTCAAAGACCCACGCCAAGGTGGCGTTGATCGTCCGGCGCGAGAAAGACGGGCTGCGCCGTTACGTGCACCTGTCGACGGGCAATTACAACGAATCGACGGCGCGCATCTACACGGACATCGGGCTTTTCACGGCCAACTGGGACATCGGCGAGGATGTATCAGAGTTCTTCAACGCCCTGTCGGGATTCTCCAAGAAGGGTCTGCACCGCAAGCTGTACGTCGCGCCCGCGGCGCTGGCCGACGGCATCGTCGCCAAGATCGACGAGCAGGCCCAGCGGGCCCGGGCCGGCAAACCGTCGCGCGTCTTCGCCAAGATGAACGCGCTGGTCGACGTGCAGGTGATCCAGGCGCTGTACCGGGCGTCGATGGCCGGTGTTCCCATCGATCTGTGCATTCGCGGGATCTGCTGCCTGCGTCCCGGGATCGCCGGGGTGTCGGAGAACATCCGGGTGATCTCCGTGGTGGGGCGCTTCCTGGAGCACGAGCGGGTCTTTGTCTTTGGCGCCCCGGGCGAGGAAGAGTTCTTCCTGTCGTCGGCCGACTGGATGCCGCGCAATCTCTATCGCCGGGTCGAGGTCATGTTCCCGGTGCTGTCCGAAAAGTTGCGCGATCAGATCCAGCACGAGGTCGTCGAGCCGGTGCTGCTCGACAATTCGCGCGCCTATCAGATGAACGCCGATGGCGCCTATGAACGCCGCCGGTCGGAGGCATCAGAGGCCGGCGCCGGCCCGCGCAACGCCCAGGACGACGTGCTGGATCGGGTGCTGCGACGGAATATCCAGGCCGTCGCCGTCGGGTGAGGCGCGCTCACGGGACGGTCGCGGTCAGCGGGTGAGGTGGCGTTCCAGGCGGCGGGCCAGGCGGCCGAGCGGGTAGCTCATGGCGAAGTAGAGGCCGGCGCAGAGCAGCCCGGGTAGCAACCAGCCGCGGACGTCGACGGCGGTGATGGTCATGCGCTTGGTCAGCTCGACGACGGTGATGACCGATACCAGGGAGCTGTCTTTCAGCATGGCGATGAAATCGTTGGTCATGCCCGGCAGGGCGATGCGCAGGGCTTGCGGCATGACCACGCGCCGGAAGGCCATGCGACGGGTCATGCCCAGCGACTGTGCGGCTTCCACCTGCCCGACCGGGACCGAGGCGATGCCGGCGCGATAGATCTCCGCCTCGTAGGCGGCGTAATTCAGGCCAAGGCCGATGATGGCGGCGCTCCAGGCGTCCAGCGACAGGACGCCGGCCAGGCCGTAATAAAGGACGTAAAGCTGCAGCAGCACCGGCGTGCCGCGAAAGATCTCGATGTACGCGGTCACCAGGCCCGCCGCCCGCGGCACGGTCATCCGCACCGTCGCCAGCGTGACGCCCAGGGTGATGGCCAGCGCCATGGCGGCGCATGAGATCAGCAGCGTCACGCCCGCGCCTTGCAGAAAAAGCCACAGCTGGTGCGAGTCGATGGAAGGCGCCGGCGCGGGCGGCGCGCTGATGGTCGTGCTCGCGCCTGGCCCCGTGGCGCCGGCACCGGCGTCCGCCAACGCGTCCTGGCGAGGGCTGTCCAGGTGATAGCGGCGCAGGATGGCGCGCAGGGCGCCGCTGGCGATCAGCTGTGCCAGGGCGCGGTCAACGGCGGCCTGCAGATCGGGCGCGTCCTGGCGGACGGCGATGGCGTAACGACCCTGGGCCACGTCACCCACCACGCGCAGTCCGGCGTGCCGGCCGGCGTAGCGATCGACGATGATGTCGTCCAAAAGAACCGCGTCGGTCCGTCCGCTGGCAAGGTCAATGAACGGCTCCTCGACGCCTTCGTAAGGGACAAGCAGGGCGCCGGACATCCGAAGCAGCTCCCAGGCCTGTGAATTGGCCAGCGTTCCCACGCGCCGTCCACGCAGGGAGGCGAGATCGCGGACACTGGCGTCGGCGGCGCGCGCCACCAGGCGTTCGGAGAACAGGAAATAGGGGCGGGAAAACCGCACCCGCTGGGCGCGGGCGGGCGTCACCTCCAGGCCGTTGAGGGCGATGTCGAAGGTCCCGCGCTCCAGCGAAGGAACCAGGTTCGACCAGTCGTTCTGGACAAACACCGCCCGCACGCCCAGCGCCTGGGCCAATGCTTCGGCGATGTCGACTTCAAAGCCCGCCAGCCTGCCGCCCTGGCTGGGGTCTTCAAAGACGAATGGCTCGCCACCCTGCTCGTCGGCGCCCCAGCGCAGGACACCGGCGCGCCGGACGCGTGTCAGGCCGTCGCCGGGCGCCCGCGCGCAGCCGGCGAGCGCGGCGACCACGGCGACGCAGGCGGCGGCGCGCGCGGTTCTGTGGGCGTGGACGTGCGACATCGCGGCGATCACGGCGATCTTGAGCGCTCCCCGGGAAAGCGCGAGTTTTTCGCGCTCACGCGGTTGACAGCGTCGCGTCGGCACGATTCCCTAACGAGGTTGGGCACCCGCGCGATCACCGCCTTGATCTCGGCAGCCATGCTGTCGACGGCGGGCGCGCGCGCCGACGAGCCCGACCCGGGGAGCCCCGAAGGTGACGGGCCTGCAGCCGAGGTCGACGCCTTCCTCGCGACCTACGCGCCGGCGCCGGTGGATGGGCCGGCGCTTCGCCTGCCGTTCTCGCCCACGCGCCTCTACGTCGACGGGAGCTTCGCGACCACCGACGATCTCTCGGCGTTGCCGTACATCGCCGGCAAGGGCAGCAATGTCCGCTTCGCGGCCGGGGGCTCCTGGCGCTGGCGCCGCTTCGCCTTCTCGGGCGAGCTTCCGTTCGTGCAGGCGACCATCGTCGACGTCACGGCGCTGATGAACCAGCCGCCGCTGCCCCAGGACGCTCACCAGACCACTTGGTCACTCGGCGACCTCCGGCTCGGCGTCGACTGGACGGAGCACCTCACCGACGCCGTCGTCGGCGGCTTCGGCTTCCGCACGCGGTTGGCCACGCACACGACCGGCTTCACTTTCCATCTCGCCGATGGGTCGACGGAGCGGTATGCGTTCCCTTATTACTTCCACCTCGAGCCGACCGCCATCCTCGGCGCGGCCTTCGGCCGCTTCACGCTGGTCATGAACCAGGGCGCCATCGTGATGCTGGGCCCGGACGGCAGCTTCTCGGGCTTCTACATCCACGTCCCGACGATCGCGTTCTGGGACGCCGCCTACGCGGCCAGCTACGCGCCGCTCGATTGGCTCGCCGCCTCCGTCGAGCTGTGCACCGACGTCCAGCTCAACCACGTCGGCGGCCTGGACTTCACGAAGTTCAACGACGTGCGCTCGGTCTGGATCGCTCCGGCGCTCCAGCTCCACGTCTCCGATTACCGCATCGATCTCGTGGCGCGGTTTGGGCTCTCGCAGAGCTCCAACTTGTTCGGCATCATGGAGTTCGCGGGGAAGAACTCGTACACGCTGCGCGTCAGCCGCATCTTCTGACCTGGAACCCTCGAAGGGTTCCAGACCTCCCACGATGGAACTCCGGCGGCAAAGCCGCCTGCGTTCCGACGCGACTAGTTCGGAACCCTCAGACGGGTCCGAGCCTCCCGCGATGAGCTCCTAGGGCTCCAGCAGGGAACGAGGTAATCTAGGACCATGCGCGGCGTCGCCTGGACCCTCGGCCTCTCCGGCCTGCTGCTGGCGGCGAGCGCCTGCGGCTCGGGGGGCAGCTCGGGCGACGGCGGCCTGCACGACGCGGTCTTCGAGATCTCGGTCGATCTGCCGGCCGGGTGTCCTCCCGCGGCCGGGAACGAGAAAGGCGTCGGGACGCCTTGCACGATGAACGGGAAGCAATGCAAGAACGGCCTCCTGTGCACGTGTGATCCGCAGCTCGGCGCGCTCCTCGTCGGCGTGCCTTGCTTTTGCACGCTCGCGCAGTTCGCCCAGAACGGCTCCAAGGTCCCGTGCACCGACTCGGTGGCCGCGGGCTACTGCGGCAGCAACGCGACCTGCTGCAACTACCTGAACGCGGCCGCGTACTGTGTCCCGAGCATCTGCTTGCCGGACAACATGTGCCTCGAGTTCGTCCCCGTCGACGCCGGACCTTGACCGCGCCGTCGTCTACGCCGAACTGGGGCCGATTGCTTTCGCTCGCGGTCGTGCTCATTGTGACGGGCGATGCTTGCCGCACGAGGCCAGCGCTCATGAGCGCGCACCATCCGCCCGGCGCGCCCGCGTATGACGACGCGCTCGCCGCGAAGCTCGCGGCCGCCCTCGCGGCCAAGGGCCCTGGCTACGTGCCGCGCACGCATCACCTCGAGGGAAAGGCGCCGACCTACACGAATCGCCTGATCCTGGAGACGAGCCCGTACCTGCTGCAGCACGCCCACAATCCGGTGAACTGGCACGCCTGGGGCGATGAAGCGTTCGCCGAGGCCCGTCGCCTGTCGCGGCCGGTGTTTCTGTCGATCGGGTATTCGACCTGTCACTGGTGCCACGTCATGGAGGGCGAATCGTTCGAGGACGAGGAGATCGCCCGCTTCATGAACGAGCATTACGTCTGCATCAAGGTCGACCGCGAGGAGCGTCCCGACCTGGACGCGATCTACATGAGCGCGGTGCAGGCGCTGACCGGCTCGGGTGGCTGGCCGATGAGCGTGTGGCTGACGACGGAGCGCGAGCCGTTTTTCGGTGGCACCTATTTCCCGCCGCGCGACGGGGCCCGCGGCGCCCAGCATGGGTTTCTCACCATCCTGCGCGAGCTGGCCGACACCTATCACAAGGACACGGCGCGGGTGACCAAGGCGGCGGCCGCGCTGACGCAGGCGGTGCGCGCCGAGATGCAAGGGCAGGCGGGCGGCGGCGCCGCTGCGGCCGGGTTGCCGGGCGCCGAGGCCATCACCGCGGTGGTCGACTATTTCAAGAGCGCCTTCGACGAGGTCTATGGCGGCGTGCGCCGGGCGCCCAAGTTTCCGTCCAACCTGCCCATCCGCTTGCTGCTGCGCCACCACGCGCGCACGGGCGACGCGCGGGCGTTGCACATGGCCACGCTGACGCTGGAGCGCATGGCGGGGGGCGGCCTTTACGATCAGGTGGGCGGCGGCTTTCATCGTTACTCGACCGACGGGCGCTGGCTGGTGCCGCACTTTGAAAAGATGCTGTACGACAACGCGCTGCTGGCCGTCGCCTATGCCGAGGCGTTCCAGGTCACCGGGCGCGGCGATTTCGCCCGCGTGCTGCGCGAGACGCTGGACTATGTGCTGCGTGAGATGACCGCCCCCGACGGTGGCTTTTATTCGGCCACCGACGCCGATTCGGAAGACGAGGAGGGGAAGTTCTTTGTCTGGTCGGAGAGCGAGCTGCGCACGCTGCTGGGCGCCGACGCCGGACGGTTCATGCGCTATTACGGCGTCACCGCGGGCGGCAATTTCGAGGGACACAACATCCTCAACACCGCGCACCCCGACGAGGCCGAATGGGCGGCGCTGAAGTCGGCGCGCCAGCGTCTGTACGAGGCGCGGGCCCTGCGCGAGCCGCCGCTGCGCGACGACAAGATCTTGGCCGCCTGGAACGGGCTCATGATCTCGGCTCTGGCGGTGGGGGGCCGGGTGCTGGGCGAGCCCGCCTACGTCGCGGGCGCGGCGCGGGCGGCTGATTTCGTGCTGACCCGCATGCGCAAGGACGGCCGGCTGCTGCGCAGTTTCAAGGACGGCCAGGTTCAGCACAGCGGCTATCTGGACGACTACGCTTTTCTGGCCGCCGGCCTGCTGGATCTGTTCGAAGCGGATTTCAATCCGCGCTGGCTGCGCGAGGCGCTGGTCTTGTCGGAAGCCGTCGAGGCCAACTTTGCCGATACGGCCCACGGCGGTTGGTTCATGACCAGCGGCGACCACGAGAAGCTGCTGGCCCGCGAAAAACCGACCTATGACGGCGCCGAACCGTCGGGCAATTCGGTGGCGCTGCTGAACGCGCTGCGCTTGCACACCTTCACGGCCGACGATCGCTGGCGCCAGGTCGCCGAACGCGCGCTGAAGAGCTTTCACGACACGCTGACCACCAAGGGCGTGGCCATGACGGAAGCGCTGCTGGGGGTCGACTACACCGTCGGTGCCGCGCGCGAGGTGGCCGTGATCTGGCCCAAGGACCACGCCGGCCCGGATGCGCCCGCGGCGGCCGAGCCGCTGCTGGCCGTGTTGCGCAAGACCTTCCTGCCCAGCCGCGCTCTGGCTGGCGCCGCGGAGGGCGACGGTGTGGCGGCGCTGGCCAAGGTGGCCACGTTCGTCGACGGCAAGCTGGCGCTGGGTGGCAAGGTGACCGCCTACGTCTGCGAGCGCGGCAAGTGCGAGCTGCCCACCCACGATCCGGCGGTGTTCGCGGCGCAGCTACAGAAACGCCGTTAGTTTTGCATTACATTCGACAAATCAGATGAGGATCATACGCCGCGCATCAGGTTGGATCGCCGCTGGTGCGTTGGCGTTTGTTTTGGGATGTGGCTCCGGCGACCCTGAAGGTATCGCCGACGGGGGCAGGCCCCCGCCTCAGACCGTGAACTGCGCCGATCTGTGTGCCCGATTCGCCGAATGCGATACGTTGCTCTGCAATGAGGACACGATGTCGACCAGGTACGACGTGCTCGGTCAGCTGGTCGGCAAAGGGTGCGCAAGCGGCTGCACCGATGCGGCGATTCGAGCGCAGTTCAGCGCCGACATCTGGCGGTGCTTCTTTCAATCGAGCTGCCGCGACGTATTCGGTGCCGACGTCTGCCACGCTGGTGCCCACTACTCTTGCAATTGAACCAGGTGTCCCCGTAGCGGCGGCGAGCCTTGCCGGCGTGGCATCGTCGCCGGTGAGGTCAAGACTCACAGAAGGTAAGGCGTCGGGCGCCGGCGCGGAAACAGCGTCGTGGCGATGGTGCTGGGTGGGACGCCGAACTGCGCGCCCAGCGTGCGCAGGACGACGATGCCCATCCGGCCCTGCGGCGGTCGCTGCACAGCCTGGATGAAGGCAGCGTCGACGGGCGTGCCGGCGGCCTGCGCGGCGCCGCGGGCGCGCGCGGCGTCCGACGTGGCGGGCGGCATTCCTTTGAGGTGAAGGGCCGCGCGCATCAAGGCGTGGTATCCGGCGATCCAGGCCATCCATGGCTCGGGCGCGCCGCCGCCCGCTGCCTGGGCCAGCGCCTCCACCCGGCGGGCCAGCTCGGTCGCCCCCAGGGTGTCCAGCTCGCGCAGGCAGCCGGGGAACTCCTGCGCCAGCGCGCGCAGGCGCTCGCGAAGGACGGCGGCCGCCGGTCCGCTTTCGGCCGCCCGGGCGCCGCGCTGGTCGCGGGCCCGCCGCAGGTCCAGCAGCGCCTGATACTTTCGCGTCAGGTCGGCGCACGCGCGCGCGGTCAGCTCCACGTGCTAGGCCGCCTCGCGCAGGGCGCGCGCCACGTCGTCGGCCAGGCGGCGCCGCCGCTCGGCCAGGCGGCGCGCGGTATCGAATCGCCAGGCGCGCAGCCACAGCATGCGCAACGCCTCCACCACCTCGATGGCCAGCTCTTCAAAGCGCAGCGCCGCGTACCCGCCGCCCAGACCCAGCGCGAAGGTCAAGAGTCCCGCCGCCGGGCCCTTCCAGACGCCGACGGCGATGGCCTCAGCCAGCCACGCCGCCAGCAGGAACGTCGCCCCGGCGAGCAACTTGACCGTCCCCAGCACGTCTTCGTCGCGCGTGGCCCGCGCTGCCACCTGGCCGGCCAGCCGATAAGGCAGCCAACCCAGCACGGCGCCGACGACGGCGAAGGGAAACGCCACCACGATGCGGGCCACGGCGCCCAGCAGCTGCCCGGGCCGCACCGTCTCCAGCTCCAGCGCCCAGGGGTTCTGCACGCCGAGGTGGCGCAGCGTGCGGGCGTAATCGCGCGCCGCCGCGGCGATGGTCTCGACCCGCGCCGGGTCGCGGGCCCGCATTCGCTGGTACGCGGCCAGAAGGTCACGCGCCCGGTGGTGCTGCGCAGCCAGGTCGTCGCCTTCGCCCCCTTCCAGCGTGGAAGGAGACGCTGGTTTCGCCGTCCAGTGCGCCACGGCGGCGATGCCGGCCAGAAGCTCGCGGGTTTCGGCCTGCAGGACCACCGCGTCCAGCCGATCTCGGATCTCGTCGGTCAGGGCGTCGACGGTCTCGCGTTCGTTCCGGGCGTAGGCCGACACGCGCGGGGTGATGGCGATGGGCTCGCCGACCACCAGCAACACGCGGGAACGGAACCGTGACTTGCGTTCATAGTGCAGGCCGACGGGCAGCACCGTCACCCCCAGCGGTGTCGTGCCGCTGGGGTTTGATTGGGCGTCGTCGTTGCCTTGGGCCTCGGCCGACAGGGCGATGCGGGCGGCGCCGGTCTTCAGCGGCCGCAGCTGCGGGTCCGAGTGCGAGGTTCCTTCCGGGAACAGCGCCAGCGCATCGCCGTGGGCCAGCGCCTGGCGGCAGCGGGCAAAGCTCTCGTCGTTGCGGCCGGCGTCGCCCGCCCGCGCGCCCGCCTCCTGGGTTCGATAGACAGGGATGGTGTCGAAGGCGTCCATGGCCAGCCGTCCCAGGGCATTGGCAAACAGGGTGTTCTTGCCCAGGAACCGCGCCGGCCGTCCGACCGCAACCCGCAGCAGCACGGGATCGAGGAGTCCGTTCGGGTGGTTGAGGACGAAAATCAGCGGCCCGGTCGCGGGGATTTTGGCCTGGCCCTCCACCACGCGGACCGGATAGTAAAGCCGCACCAATGATTCGAAAAGCCATCGAATCACTGAGGTTAAAGCGCGGCGCACGGCCAGCCGATATTAATCGCGAAAGGGAATACACTGCTCGAGGACGCGCATTCATGGAGGGCATGAACCGTTTCGGTAAACCCAGCGCCGATCCTTCCCAGGAGGATCCGGCGACTGACGCCGCGGCGCCACGGGCGCCCGCGCGTGTCATCGACATTGATGACACGACGATCGGGCGACGGTTCCATCACTTCACGGTGCGGGCGCGTCTTGGTCATTCCTCCATGGGGACGGTCTTTCTTGCCGACGATACCAGCTTGCTGCAGCCGGTGATGCTGACCGTGCTGCGCAAAGGGCAGGCCGCCGACGCTGGTCCGGCGGGCGACGCCCTGGCGGCCCCCCGGCAGCAGGCCCGGGTGGCGCACGAGAACGTGGCCCAGGTGCGTTTCGTCGGCGTTGCCGAGGGACATCCATACGTCGTCGCCGAGCACGTCGACGGTCTTTCGCTGCGCGACGAGATCAAGCACAACGGCGCCATACCATGGCCCGATGCAGTCGCCTACCTGGTTCAGATTGTTCGCGGCTTGCAGGCTGCCCAGGAGATGGGGATGTCCCATGGGGCCCTGTCCCCTTCAAACATCATCCTGCGCCGCCACGGCGAGGGCAGCGGCTCGGTCGAGGTGAAGGTCGACGGGTTCGGTGTGCCGTCTCCGCTGGATGGCGAGCGACCGACCCCCTACCTTTCGCCTGAACAGATCGCGGGCGGACCGGCCAGCATGCGCGGAGACATGTTCGCGCTGGGGGTCATCTTTCACGAGATGCTGACGGCGGCGCCGCCGCGTCCCGAGCGGGCCCTTCCCGAATCAGTGGCGCCCCACTATATTCGACGCTTGGTGGCCTTCCTGAAGCGCGAGGATCCCAAGCAGCGCCCCTCCGGCCATGAAGAGCTG
>JAXDMH010000176.1:0-3792 GCA_034666225.1 Myxococcales bacterium | reverse complement strand
GCAGGGGCAGCGTCCCGGTGTGCAGTCGTTCCAGCACCAGCGCCACCAATCGGCTGGGCAGATCCTTGCCGGCCGGGCTGGGCGTGGGCAGGTCGACCGTGGTATCGGGCCCCTTGGCGGCGGCCGGGATCGCCGGCATGCCCGGCGTCGGCAAGGAGGTCGGCGACAGCGGCGCCACCAGCGGGGCCAGCGGTGCGGCAGCGGCTCTCGCGGCATCGGCCACCCGGCCCGAAGGCGCGCTGCGCACGGGCACGGCCACGGCGCCTCTGCGCGCGGCAGGAACGGCCTCCAGCGCCTCACGCAGCTCCTTCATGGTGGCGAAACGATCCTTGGGTTTCTTCTGCAGCGTGCGCAGGACCACCTGATTCATCAGCGGCGACACGCTGGGGTTCAACGTCACGGGCGGCGCGGGCCGCTCGCTGACGTGACAGACGATCAGTCGGCCCAGGGTCTCGGCGGTGAAGGGCGGCTGTCCGGTCAACATCTGATACAGCACCACGCCCAGCGAGTAGATGTCGCTGCGCAGATCCAGGGTCGTCTCTCCCAGGCACTGCTCGGGCGACATATAGGACGGCGTGCCCAGCACGGCGCCAGTCTTGGTCTGGTGCCCGAGCATCGATTCGGTCCGCAGCAGCTTGGCGATGCCGAAATCCAGCACCTTCACGAAATCGGGATAGTCCGGGTGGTTCGAAAGAAAAATGTTCTCCGGTTTCACATCCCGGTGAACCAGGCCCCGGTCATGCGCCGCTCCCAGCGCCGAGGTGACCTGACGGGCGATGCGCACCACCGTCGGTTCGTCCATGAACCGGGTGCGCAGCAGCCGCGAGGCCAGCGTCTCGCCTTCCAGCAGCTCCATGACGATGCAGTGCAGATCGCCGAACTGACCGAAGTCTGTTACCTCGACGATGTTCGGATGGCGAATGTCATTGACGGCGCGCGCCTCGGTGAAAAAGCGCGACACCACCTCGGCGTCGGCGGCGATGTCGGGATTCAAGATCTTGATGGCCGCCTTGCGCCCGATCAGCTTGTGGCGGCCAAGATAGACCTTGCCCATCCCGCCTTCGCCGATCTCGCCCAGGATCTCGTAAGACCCAACGGTCGGGTTGCGGGAATCGCCCGGATCGCCTGACGGTAGACCGCCGCCCACGGAGATGGCCGCCGGCGCAGCGCTGCCGTCGGACGGACGGGGAGCCGCCGCCCCGCGGATACGAGTGACCTGTTTGGGGACCATGCCGGAGGTTCCACAGGTCTATTCGTCGATTTGCCCGATCTTCTGAAGGTGTGGCGAGGTGGGCAATCAGACGCCTTCGCGCTTCAGCAGAAACACCAGGCCCAGCACGATGAATACCGCGCCGGCGATTCGTCGCAGCCACAAGGGCGACACAAAGCGGCTGACCAGCCCGCCGGCCACGACGGCGATGGCCGACGTCGCGCACAGGGCCAGGGCCGAGCCAAGAAAGACCGCCAGCTTGGACTGTCCGCCCGCCGCCATGGACAGCGTCGCCAGCTGCGTCTTGTCGCCGAGCTCCGCAACGAAGACAGAAACAAAGGCCGATACCAACAGCTTCCAGTCCATGGAGGTCTCCCGTCTCGTTTTTTTTATGGAGAAGAGCGCGTCACGGTCAGCACCGCGGCGCCCCGGATCGCGTCGTTTTTCAAGGCCAGCAGCGCCTGGTTGGCGTCGGCCAGATCAAAGGCTTCGGTGTGGGTGCGCACGGGGATGCGCGCCGCCTCGGCCAGGAAGTCCCGCCCGTCGACGCGGGTGTTATTCGCCACCGTCCTCAGCACGCGCTCGCCGTAGAGAAGGTCGTATGGCAAAGACGGCAATGGTGACATGTGAATGCCGCCCAGCACGACGGTGCCGCCCCGATCGGTGGCCTTCAACGCCGCCGGCACCAGCGGACCGGCGGGTGCGAAGATGACCGCCGCGTCGAGCGGCACCGGCGGAGGCGCATCGGCGTCGCCGATCCAGGTGGCGCCCAGCTCCCCCGCCAGCGCCTGGTGTTTGGGCCGGTCGCGCGTGCAGACGAAGACCTCGGCGCCGCGCGCCCGCAGCAGTTGAATGGCGACGTGCCCGGCCGCGCCGAACCCGTAGATTCCGATGCGGGTCCCCGACCAGCTTTCAATGCCCATCAGGCGCAGCGCCCGATAGCCGATGATGCCGGCACAGAGCAGCGGCGCGGCGGCGGAATCGGAAAAGTCGGCGGGCAGGGGATAGACGAAACGCGCGTCGGCCAGACAGTGCGTGGCAAAGCCACCATCTTCCGTCCATCCGGTGAACGCCGCCCGTTCGCACAGATTCTCGCGTCCACTGGTGCAGAAGCGACAGATGCCGCAGGTGCGGTGCAGCCAGGCGACGCCCACCCGCTGCCCGACGGTGAGGCCAGCGCTTTCGCTTCCAATCGCCGCCACGGTGCCGACGATTTGATGGCCGGGAATGACCGGCAGTCGCCGCGATGGCAGCTCGCCCTCGACGACGTGCAGATCGGTGCGGCACACCGCGCAGGCGTTGACCGCGATAAGAACCTGGCCGCGATCCGGCTGCGGCGTCTCCACCTCCTCGCAAACCAGCGGCGCGGTCTCGACGGGGGCGACACCGTGCAGCCGGCAGGCGCGCATCAGCGCACGCCGCCATACGCGTGGACAATGATCAGAGAGGCCAGGGACACCACCCCTGCCGCCGACAGCAACAGCGCGTCGGTTCGCCGCGACACCGGCAGCGTCCAGCGCGCCCGAGCGAAGCCCGCCGCGGCGCCCACCAGCAGACCGCCCAGGTGAGCAAGGTTGTCGACGTTGGCAAAGAAACCGACCACAAAAATGAAGGCGACATTGGTCAGCAGATTGCGGGCGATGGCCCCCTGTCCCGTGCGCCAGGCGAAAACCACCGAGGCTCCAATCAAACCCATGATGGCGCCCGACGCGCCCACGGAGACGCGCGGCCCCGCCACCAGATACGGCCCCACCACCGACGACAGAATATTTCCCGCCGTACCTCCGACGACGTAGATGGCGGCGAACAGCCCTCGCCCGATGGCTCGTTCGGCCAGCACACCGATCTGGGCCAGGACCCACATGTTCATCACCAGGTGCAAAAGCCCGCCGTGAATGAACGCCGCCGACAACCAACGCCACGGCGTGGCATCGAAGGTGCTGACGTGCACGCTGGCGCCGGCCCGGATCAGCGTTTCGATGTCGAACGAAACCACGTGCCCGCTGGCAGCCACCATGGCGGCATACATGGCGATGTTGGCCACCAAGAACCCGGCGGTGACCGGCGCCTCCCGCAAGCGGACAACCCATTTCATTTGATCAGGGTCTACCGGGGTCTACCGGCCCGCGCAAGTCATCATTCGCGGATTTTCCCCTCAGGAATTTTCCGTCGCCGGCCTCCGTTACAAAAATGAACACTCGGAATGAAGCCGTCCGGCCGTGCGCCGGCGCTTGACACCATGTCCGAGGAGGTACAAAGGAACAGCCATGGATGGATCGAAGTCTGGACTAACACCCCCATTTTCCCCCCACCAGAAGCACCCCCGAGGTCGGACGCTGGCCATTGCCGCCGTCGTCGGTGCCCTGTTCGTCGGCGCCGCCACCGGAGTCGCCGTGCGCGGGCCAAACCTGGTCGGTGGTCTGGCGGTTAACCAAGCGATGGCGGCAGCGCCCGCCGCCGTCACCCCCAAGGTGGAGACACCCAATGTAGCGCGGGTGATTTCGCGGGCGTTTTCGACGGTGGCCATGGCTCTGTCTCCGTCGGTCGTTCGCATCGAGGTCGAAGTGGGCAATCCCGCCGTC
>JAXDMH010000175.1:0-6133 GCA_034666225.1 Myxococcales bacterium | reverse complement strand
TCCCACCGCCCGATTTTTGGACTGGAAATGGGGGGGTGGGGGTACGTATTGAGGGGGGGCGAAAGACCAGCCGCTGGGGTAAGTTGTGGAATCGCTATGGGGAATTGAGCGGGGGGAAATTGTCGCGATTTTTTCGTATTCGGGCTTGACTATGTGCCGGGCTGGGCTAAAAAATGCGCGCCTTCCGGAGCCGCGGACATTGCCGTGCCCTTAGTGCCTAGGGAGAAAATCGATGATGTCCGCGATCGGACGAACATCGTCGAGATCGTCAAACGTTATGTGGAACTCAAGCGGGCGGGCACGGGGAGCTGGAAAGGGCTTTGTCCCTTTCACAGCGAAAAAACACCTTCGTTTCACGTCCACGAGACGCGCCAGTTCTTTCACTGCTTCGGCTGCGGCGAAAAAGGTGACGTCATAGCTTTCCTGGCCAAGGTCGAGCAGCGATCGTTCACCGAAGTCCTTCGCGATCTGGCCATGACCGCTGGCGTGGAGCTGGACGCCCAACCGCTGTCGCCCGCCGAACGCCAGGCCCGGCGCGACGCCGAGTCAGAGCGCGACCGCATGTTCCGGGTGATGGAGCTGGCCACTGTGTTTTTCCAGGAGGCCTATGCGGGCGCCGCCGGCGGGCAGGCGCGCGCCTACGTCGAAAAGCGCGGCATCAAACCAACCACCGTCGAGCGTTTTCGTGTCGGATACGCGCCGGCCAAGTGGGACGGCCTGCAGAGCTTTCTCGCGAGCAAGAAGATCCCCGCCACCGACGGCGAGACGCTGGGGCTGGCCGGCGTCAACGAACGCGGCCGATACGATTTTTTCCGTGACCGCGTGATGCTGCCGGTGATCGACCGGCAAAAACGCGTGGTCGGTTTCAGCGGACGTCTGCTGGATCCCGAGGCCAAGGATCGCAAGTACGTCAACTCGCCCGACTCGCCGCTGTTTCACAAGAAAGAGCAGCTTTACGGCCTGCACGCCGCCATCGAGGCGATCCGAAAGACCGGCACGGCCATCGTGGTCGAAGGAAATTTCGACGTGATGTCGTTGCACGAAGCCGGCATCGACAACGCCGTCGCCCCCATGGGAACGGCGCTGACGTTGGAACAGATCGACCTCCTCGGTCGCCTGGCCAAGCGGGTGGTGGTGGTGTTCGACGGCGATACCGCCGGACAGCGGGCCGCCGACAAGGCGGTGCCTTTGTTCGTCGAAGCCGACGTCGACGGATACATCGCCCGCCTGCCCGGCGGCGTAGATCCCGACGATTTCATGCGCCAAGGGGACGGCGGCCCGGAGGCCTTCAGCCGCCTGGTCGACGGCGCCCGCCCCATGCTGGATCATTTCATCCAGAATACCGCCCACGACACCAGCATCCCCGGCCGGGTCGAAGCTTTGGAGGCCATCGCACGGTTGTTATGCAGGGTGAAGAACCAGACCACGCGCGAGCTTTACGCCCGACAGACGGCCGCCGTCCTGGGCATGACCCTGCAGCAGGTGACCCGCGCCATGCGCGACGCCGCCGAAGGTCAGCGGCGCCTGCCCATTCAGCCGGCGACGGCAGAAGCAGCAGGAACCACTCCGCCCGCCGTCAACGCACCGGCCGCGCAGCGCAAACTGCCCCCGGAAGAGCTACATTTTGTGGTGCTGTTGGCCGCCTATCCCGATCTGGCGCGAATGCCGCGGACGACGCGTTCCGGCGATCTGCTGATTGACCCGGCCTTGCGTCAGCTCTTCCGGCTGGCCATGGAAGCCATCGCCGGGACGGGACGGATCGATACGCCGGCCTGGTTGGAATCGGCCCCTGCCGACGTTCGGGACACCGTGTCGCGGGCCCTCATGGATGGCAGCATCACCCGGGTCGCCGATCCCCAGGTGACTTTGGCCAAACTGGGAGACAAGCTTGAGCTTTTGCGCGTTGACGCCGAGATCCTCATGAATGAAAAGCAGGCCCTGGCTGCGCGATCGCGCGGAGACGAAGCTACTACAAATGCCACGATGAGACGGGGAATCGAGCTCAAACAGACAAAGCTGGGACTCAAAGCAGCTCTTGAGAGGCCGTAGGAATGGAAGACGATACGTTCAACGAAGCCGACAACGACATGGATGATGACGACGGGGAAGAAATTCCTCGCGTCCCCAAGGCCCCCAAGGCTGGAGCCAAGGCCGGCACCAAGAACGGCGCCAAGGCCGGAGCCAAGAATGGCGCCCCCAAGGCCGTCAGCTCCGCCAAGGACAACGAGCGCAAAAAGCGCGAGCTCATCACCATGGGCAAGGCCAAGGGCTTCCTGACGTATGACGAGGTGAACGAGCACATGCCGGAGAGCATCGTGTCGTCCGATCAGATGGACGACTGGCTGTCCGCGTTCTCGGGTGAGGGCATCGAGATCGTCGATTCGTCGTCCAAGCTGAAGGTCTCCGAAAAAGGAGAGGCCGAGGCCGAGGAAGAAGAAGAGGACGTCGAGGCGACGACCAAGAAGGAAGAGGCCGAAGAGGAAGAGGACGTCGACGGCTATTCGAAGACCAACGATCCGGTGCGCATGTACCTGCGCAAGATGGGATCGGTTTCGCTGCTCACCCGCGAGGGCGAGGTCGAGATCGCCAAGCGCATCGAGGACGGCGAGCGGCGCGTGCTGCAGGTCGTGCTGAATTCGTCGGTGGCCATCGAAGAGATCCTTCAGCTGGGCGACAAGCTGCGCAAGCAGAAGATCCGCGTCAAGGAGGTGGTCAAGGACGCCGACGAGGAGGACGCCGAGTTCGACGAGCAGTGGCACATCGAGCGCGTCTGCAAGGTCATCGAGAAGGTCCGCCGGCTGTGGAAGGAACAGGAAAAGTTCCTGGAGAAGCTGGAGGTCAAGGGCAGCTCGGACGCGTCGAAGAAAAAGTGGAAGAGCGAGATCAACGATCTGCGCCAGGAGATCCTGGACGCCCTCCAGGAGATGCGCCTCAACAAGAAGCAGATCGACAAGATCGTCATCAAGCTGAAAGGCTTCGTCGAGCGCATCGAGCAGGCCAACCGCGAGATCATCGACTGCGAGCACAAGGCAGGCATGAGCCTGCGCGATTTCCGCAAGACCTTGCGCGAGGTTCGATCCTCACCGCTGCGCCAGCGCGCTGTTTCGAAAAAGCTGGGCATCCGGGCCGAAGAGATCGAGGAGATGTCCAAGGTCATCGCGAACGCCCAGCGCAAGGTCAAGAAGGTCGAGGAAGAGGCCAAGCTGTCCGAGGACGTCCTGCGCGACACCGTGCGGGAGATCCAGGACGGCGAGCGCATGGCCGAGAAGGCCAAGGCGGAGCTGGTCGAGGCGAACCTGCGTCTGGTGGTTTCGATCGCCAAGAAGTACACGAACCGCGGGTTGCAGTTCCTGGACCTGATCCAGGAAGGCAACATCGGCCTCATGAAGGCCGTCGACAAGTTCGAGTACAAGCGCGGCTATAAGTTCTCGACGTACGCCACGTGGTGGATCCGGCAGGCCATCACGCGCGCCATCGCCGACCAGGCCCGGACCATCCGTATTCCGGTGCACATGATCGAGACGATCAACAAGCTGATCCGCACCAGCCGCTATCTGGTGCAGGAGCTGGGACGCGAGCCGACGCCAGAGGAAATCGCCGAGAAGATGGAGCTTCCGCTCGACAAGGTGCGGAAGGTTTTGAAGATCGCCAAGGAGCCGATCTCGCTGGAGACGCCTATCGGCGAGGAAGAGGATTCGCACCTGGGCGATTTCATCGAGGACAAGAGCGTGATCTCGCCGGCCGACGCCGTCATCTCGATGAACCTGGCCGAGCAGACGCGCAAGGTGCTTGCCACGCTGACCCCGCGCGAGGAGAAGGTGCTGCGCATGCGCTTTGGCATCGGCGAAAAGTCCGACCACACCCTGGAAGAGGTGGGTCAAGACTTCGAGGTCACGCGCGAACGCATCCGTCAGATCGAAGCCAAGGCTCTCCGCAAGCTGCGCCACCCGTCGCGCAGCAAACGGC
Source organism: Myxococcales bacterium (assembly GCA_034666225.1). GTDB lineage: Bacteria > Myxococcota_A > Polyangia > Fen-1088 > Fen-1088 > DATKEU01. The sequence goes on along the minus strand of JAXDMH010000175.1, from coordinate 2,167 downwards.
TCAAGAGCTTTATGGAAAGTTAGCGCTCGCACGGACGCTCGCTGCGCGGAAGGGGGCTGCTGCCCCCTCCCGCGGGCCCTCCCCAGCGCCTCTCGCAAGGTAAACCGCGCGGGCAAAGCCCACGCTCCCGTCAATGAACGCGCTCGCTGCGCTCGCTCTGGCGCCGCAAGATCGAGACGCTCGCTGCGCTCGCTCTGGCGCCGCAAGGGGCCGGAGCGTGCTTTAATCGCTTGCCATGGTTCACCGATACGCCGTCAAGATTGGGGGGCGGGAGCGCGTCGTCGAGCTGCGAAACGGCGATGGCGGCGCGGTGGAGATTTTTGTGGATGGGCAGCGGCGTGACGTCGAGGCGCGGGCCGTGGAGGCCGGCGTCTGGTCGTTGATGGTGGGGAGCGATCAGATCATCGCGCAGATCGATGGGGCGCTGCCGAAACTGACGGTGGAGATCGGGCGCGGGGAGCCGGTGATCGTGGGCGTCGAAGTCGTGGACGCGCGCAGCGCGGCCGTCGCGGAGTTGGTCAAGCGGCCAGACGTGGCCGCTGGTGCCACGTCGACGCTGAAGGCGCCCATGCCGGGGAGGGTGGTGAAGATCTTGGCCAAGGTGGGCGACAAGCTGGCGGCGGGACAGGCGGCGGTGGTCGTGGAAGCGATGAAGATGGAGAACGAATTGCGTGCGCCGCGAACGGGGATTGTCCGCGAGCTTCGTTGCGCCGAAGGGGAAGCGGTCGAAGCCGGACAGGATCTGGTCGTTATCGGGTAGGCTGCGTCCGATGAACGCGGCGCTGGTCCTGGGGTTGCTGCTGGCGCAGGCGCAGCCCGCTCCCGACGCGCAGCCCGCGCCCACACTCACAGCACCGGCAGCGACACCGGCTTCGGCACCATCGGCACCACCGCCCACGCCGGTTGCGCCGACCACGCCTGAACCAGCAGAACCGTCCAACGCCATCAGCGTCTTCGCTGGCCTGTCGTACCGTGTGTCTCCCGGCGGTGAACAGCTATCGCCGTCCGCCGGGTTCTCCCTCAGCGGCGCGTATGAACGACGCTACGCCAGCCTGGGCGCGCCGCCGCATGCGGGGACGCTGGAGCTCGGTTTTGCGCTCAGCTTCTTTCACGATCACTTCTCCCTGGGGCTGCAGCTGCCGTCGGCCGATGATCGCGTCCTCACCCAGACCGGTTTCACGGTGGCGCAAACCGTGGCGCTGCCGTTGCCACCCGTCAGCCTCTGGGCAGCGGTCGGCGCGGGATTCACCGTCGCCTATTTTTCATCGCCCGAGCCCGATCTGCGTCCGGGAAGCGCCTCCGCGCGACAGCCGCTGCTCACCGGCGGCGCGGGCGTCGATTGGACGATTCAAAAGAACACCGGCCTTCGCCTTCGCCTCAACTTCACCCACACCCTCACCCGCCCCGGCTTCGTCACCGAAATGGGAAGTCACCTGGATCTCTTCGGCGACCTCTTAGACATCGGGGCCGGGCTCTTCTATCGTTTTTGACCGCCGATGACGCGACGACGGTTGGTGCTGCTGTTTTCCGTCCCTTCGGCGCTGGTGCTGGGCGGCCTCGGCCTTCTGGTGGCGGCGGCGGCCACCAGCCGGCAGGCCAGCGCCGGCGCCAACATCAACGTCGGCCTCGAATACCCGCAACATTTTGTGGCCCGACATCTCATTGCCTCGGCGCTGGCCATCGGCGCCGGGTTCGCGATGGTGCGCATCGGCGTCGACCGGTTGCTGCGCGCCGCTCCCTATCTGTTCGTGGTGGCGCTGGTCGCTGGCCTGGCGGTCTTCATTCCGGGGATCGGCGTTCGCGCCGCCGGCGCCAGTCGCTGGCTGCACATCGGTCCTCTATCGGGCGGCCCGGCGCCCTTTCTCACCTTGGGGGTGGCCCTCCTGCTGTCCGCCTGGGGCGCGCCCCAGCCGCAGCCTGTTGCCCCCGATGACGGTCTGCCGCGCTTTGTTCTCGCCCTGGCGATGACCTTCGTCGCCGTGCTGACGCTGATCGTGCAACCCGATTTTTCGGCGGCCGGTGTCACCATCCTGGTCGCCCTGGTGGCGCTGGCTGGTCTTGGAGTTGGAGGACGCTGGCTGATCCCCGCCGCGGCCGGCCTGGCGGTTGCCCTTGGCTTCGTGGCCGCGCAGTTTCGTTACGTCGGAGGGCGCTGGCACGGGTTCAT
>JAXDMH010000174.1:0-3413 GCA_034666225.1 Myxococcales bacterium | reverse complement strand
CGATCATCCTGATCAGCACGCTGGCCGCGCACACCAAGAATCTTGTCGCTGACCCGCGCGCCAGCCTGTTCGTCGGTGATCGAGCGGCCGCCGACGATCCCCAGGCGGGCGGTCGGGTGTCGCTGCTGGGCGTTGCGTCGCGCGTGCCGGAATCCGAAAGCACCGACGCCCGGGCGCGTTACCTGGCCCGGCAACCCCAGGCCCGCGGTTACTTTCAGACCCACGATTTTCAATTGTGGGAATTCTTCGTCGAAGAGCTGCGCCTCATCGCCGGATTCGGCCGCATCGCCTGGCTGGACGGCGCCACCATCAAGCGGCTGCCGGAGCAAGACCCGCTGGCCGGCGCCGCGGCCGAGATCTGCGCCCACATGAACGATGACCACGGCGATGCCCTGCAGACCTTCTGCCGGTCAGCGGAACAAGATGCCACCGGCGCCCGCATGGTAGGCATCGACGGCCTGGGCTTTGACGTCGAGACCGCGGGCGACCGATTGCGTTTCGATTTCGCCGCAGAAGTGATCACGCCCGATCAAGTGCGCGCCGCCATCATCGCCCTGCTGAAACAGGCCCGCGCCCGACTGGGCTAGCCAACACGCGCGCGCGTCAGGCAAACACGATCGTTCGGTTGCCCGCGACCAGCACGCGCCGCTGCAAATGGCTGCGCACCGCGCGCGTCAAGACCTGCCGCTCCAGCTCGCGTCCTTTTTGAACCAGGTCTTCGACGTCGTCGCGGTGGCTGACCCGGCAGACGTCCTGCTCGATGATGGGACCCTGGTCCAGGTCGCTGGTGACGTAGTGAGCGGTGGCGCCGATGACTTTCACGCCGCGCTCCTGCGCCTGGTGATACGGACGGGCGCCCACGAACGCCGGCAAGAACGAATGGTGGATGTTGATGATCCGACCCGGCCAGCGCTCAACGAACGCCGGTGACAGAATCTGCATGTACCGGGCGAGAACGATCAGATCGACCGCGTGCTGATGCAAGAGATCCTGCTGCTGGGCCTCGGCTTCCGCCTTGCGCCCGGGTTCGACGGGAATCATCTGAAACGGGATCCCAAAATGACCGGCCACCGACGAGAGCGCCTCGTGGTTGGAGATGACCAGGGCAAGATCGCCGCCCAGCTCCCCCAGTTGGTGCGAAAGGAGCAGGTCGTAAAGACAGTGCGGCAGCGTGCTGGCAAAGATCGCCACCCGCGGCCGGGCGTCGGAGAATGTCAGCTCCCAGGTCAGGTCGAAACGCCCGGCCATCTCGGCTACGGCCTGGGCGATCTCGCCGCGAGGCAGGCGGAACTGGCTGAGGTCCCACACCAGGCGCATGAAGAAAAACCCCGTTTGCCGGTCTGCGTGCTGATCGGCGTCGATGATGTTGCCGTCGTTGCGAAAGACGAAATCCGACAGCGCGGCGACCAGGCCGGTGCGGTCCCGGCAGCTCACCAGCAGCGTGGCCAATACCGGCGTGTCGGTCATGGCGACCAGAGCGCCGGCGGCGTTTCGATCAACCGGCCGTCCGGTAGCTCTTCGACCGATGCCACAATCCTGCCGCCGGCCCCGTCAGCACGGCGAACGTAGCCGGCGTGGTCACCGACCTTCACGATGTCAACGGTCTCCTGCCGACCGGCGGCGTCGGTGCGGCGAATGCGCACGGTGTCGGGCGCGACCCGGGTGACGCGCACCTCGGTCCCGTCGGGCAACGTCTGCCGTTTTTCGACGGAACCGGCCACCGTCCCCGTTGGGCCGGCGTTGAAGAACTCGACAACGTTGAAGATGAGGACGTCACCCAGCCAGGCCACCTCGTAGATCGGAATGATGACCATGCCCCACATGATCAGGCTGCGCAGCACGCGGTTGGGGCCCACGCCTTCGTTGAAATCGCGAACGGCGTTGACCAGCTTGAAGTGACCGTAACAACCGGTCGACGTGGTCAATGTCATCAACAGAAAGGCGAGCGCCAGGCGGGCGGTCGTCAGGCGCAGTCGCAGTCGCAGTCGCGGGGTCATGGGCGGGCCTCCTGTTGGGCGGCGGGCGTGGTGGATTCGACTGGCGGCAGACTGGGAAGACACGGGGGCAGCCTGGCTCCGTTCAGCGCGAGGCCGCGCTGGCGGGCGCGGTCAAGGCACCCGCGGCGCGCCTGTCGCGTACCGCCGCCGCCAGCGCTTGTAAGATCGGCACGGTGTCGTCCCAGGACAGACAGGCGTCCGTGATGCTCTGACCGTACGTCAGCGTCTTGCCGGGGGCCCGGTCCTGGCGTCCGCCCACCAGGTGGCTTTCGATCATCAGACCGGTGACGGCGCGCGAGCCGTCACGAAGCTGCTCGCCGATGTCGCGGGCCACCGCCGGTTGATTCTTGGGATCCTTGCGGCTGTTTCCGTGGCTGCAATCGATCATCAGCTGCGGCGGCAGGCCGGCCTTGGTCAACTCGGCCACTGCCTTGGACACGGCGTCGGCGCCAAAGTTCGGCCCCTTGCTGGAGCCGCGCAGGATGATGTGACAGTCGGGATTGCCCCGCGTGGCCACGATGGCGGACAGCCCCTGCTTGGTCACCGACAGAAACTGGTGCGGATGGCTGGCCGCGTGGACGGCGTCGATGGCGATCTGGATGTTGCCGTCGGTGCCGTTCTTGAAACCGACCGGGACCGACAGACCGGAGGCCAGCTCGCGGTGCACCTGGCTTTCGGTGGTCCGCGCCCCGATGGCGCCCCAGCTGACCAGGTCGGCGATGTACTGGGGCGTGATGGTGTCCAGGAATTCGCAGCCCGACGGCAGGCCCATCTCGGCCAAGTCCAGCAGCAGGCTGCGGGCCAGGTGCAGCCCATCGTTGACCTTGAAGGTGCCGTCCAGGTGCGGATCGTTGATGAGGCCCTTCCACCCGACGGTGGTGCGCGGCTTTTCAAAGTAGACCCGCATGACCACGCACAGGGCATCGGTCACCTCGTCCACAAGCCGCCGCAGGCGCTGGGCGTACTCGCGGGCGGCCGCCACGTCGTGGATGGAACAGGGACCGACCACCACCACCAGCCGGTCGTCCCGGCCGCGCAGGCTGCGGGCGATGGCCTCGCGGCTCTCGGCCACGGTGGTGGACGCCGCTTCGGACAGGGGCAGATCCTCCATCAGGATCGCCGGGGGAATCAGCGGGCGGATCTTTTCGATACGAAGGTCGTCGGTCGCGTGCAGCATGATCTGGGCGAAATTTAGCGTCTTTACGAAAAATTTGCTCGTCACCGCCGCCGCTGACCATCGCCAGGTAAAAGACAGATGAAAAAATTGACGTCTGGAACCCTCGCCCTAGTGTGGATAGGCAAGGGAGGGCCCATGGATTTCATCCAGGCGCGAGAGATGGTCCACTTGCGATACGAGCTGCGGCGGCTGCTGGCCGAACAGCGACTCGACGAGGCGCAGCCGCTGCTGATGCGGTT
>JAXDMH010000173.1:0-2552 GCA_034666225.1 Myxococcales bacterium | reverse complement strand
CGTCTTTCGGGTGACGGTGCAAATGAAGCGTCGGCGAATGAACCGTCGATTCATCAAAACCGCCGGCAAATACGTGAAAGACCTTTGCCTCGGCCCCATCCATCCACACCGCGATTTGAAGAGTCATGCAATGGTTCTAGCACCGATTGACCGAAGCGCTCCGTGCTTTCGAGTACGGACCGGGCGGGTCTGCGCAAACAACCACGTCACCGTCCACAACATCCCCACCAACACAGCAGCGTTGTCCAATCTGCGCCAAAGCCAAACGCCGAGTCTCTTCTGTTGACTGCGCATTGCTCGCCCCCTCCGACTGTGAAACGGATTTGGCGCGACGGTCATTCCCAAAAACGAAACCGTGGTTAGGTTCTTCGATCGCATCGACTTCTGTCTCTTCAACTTTCACTCGATGATCGACAGCGCTCGCCCCGAGCGAGCCGACGTAGCATGGGCGGGTGGCGCGACTGGGAAGGGGCCCCGCCCACGCGGAGGAGGCGGCCGCGGCAAGACGCCCGGGCCCCCCCGACATCCCCCAACTACCCTGGCCCTTCCGTAACGCGCCGGGCCCTTGCGTAGCGGGCCGGTGACACCGTCGCCCCTTGCCCCCGGTGTCGGCGACGCAGCGCAGGCGATCTCGACTTGGCTCTGCACTTGCTTTTAGTCCCGGGCATGACAACCGTGGGGAAGCAGCGGGAACGAATTCTGGTGGTGGACGACGATCTCGACTCGCGCCTGGCGATAGCCGAGGTTCTGCAGGTCGCTGGACACATGGTGGAAACGGCGGCGAATGGCTTCGAGGCCTTGCAGATGGCTGACCGTCGCTGGCCCGATCTGGTGGTGAGCGATCTGCAGATGCCGGGGCTGAACGGCATCGAGTTCATCCGCCGATTGCACCTCTTCGCGCCCACCGTTCCGGTGGTGCTGGCGACAGGAATCCAGGACACCAAGAATCTGCTCACGGCCGCAGCCGCCTATGGAGCTGTCGCCTGCCTGAGGAAACCGATGAACGTCGATGATCTCTTGTGGACCATCGATGGCGCCCTGATTGCGGCGCGCCAGCGAGAAGCAAACCGCCCATCGAGCGGTGGACGTCCCGTACACCGCTGGGTGCAGGCGCGATAAAGAGCTGCGCCTTACCACCCGGAAGTGTCGTCTCCAGTTGACACGCGGCCGGGATCAGAAATTGTTAGATTCGCGGCCATGACCCGCAACGGACGACAGTGCATTCAGTTTGCTGTGGCAGGCCTGGCTCTGACGTGTTGGGTGGGCTGTTCATCCAGCGATAAAGGCAACAACGGACCGCCGGCACCTCAGGCGGATGCCTCCGCCACCGGCGGGTCGGGTGGCAGCGCCCCGGGCACGGGCGGCGCGCCGGCGACGGGCGGCGCATCGGGTTCGGGCGGAAGCGGCAGCGGCGGCGATGCGGTGGGCGGCAGCGGCGGGGCGGTGATCACCAGCGACGCCAGCGACACCGCCAGCAATGACGGCCTCCCCGCCAGCGGCACGCGCGGCACGCAAAGCGATCCCGGCGCGACCGGCGACGGCCAGAGCGATCTGAACGCCCCGTACGTGCTGCCGCCTGAATCGTTGATGCACCTCAACGGGGCGCCCACCGGAACCATCTCAGGGTTGAACGCGCCGCAGCTCTACGCCAGCAAAGCGGTGTATGCCGGGCTGAAGTTCCAGTACTGGATCTACGTTCCCGCACAGTACAAGCCGGGACAACGCGCGGCCCTGGCGGTCGTGCTGGACGGCCACCACTATCTGGGCGTGCAGACGTCGGTGGCGCCGTTCCATGCGCCGGTGATCTTCGACAATCTGATCCACGCCGGTGACATGCCGGTGACCATCGGGCTGTTCATCGATCCCGGCACCAGCGACGGCAGTTTTACGTCTCCGGACGATTCGGGCGTGCGCAGCATGCAATACGACACGCCCAGCGATAAATATTCGCGCTTCCTGATCGAAGAGATGATCCCCGACGTCATCCTCAGCAAGTACGACATCGTCGAGGATCCCGACGGCTGGTCGATCGTCGGTCACAGCTCGGGCGGCATCTGCGCCTTCATGGTCGGCTGGTACAAGCCCGACAAGTTCCACAAGCTGCTGACCCACGACGCCAGCTTTCCCAACACGAACGGAATGTTCCCCCGGCTGGTCCGCGACTTTGCCACCACCAAACCCCTGCGCATCAGCCTGGTCAGCAGCCCTCTCGACCTGGGGCGCGACGCCAACGGCGGCGGCCAGAGCAGCTGGTTCGCCGGCAACAACGACGCGGCCCAGGTGCTGATGACCAAGATGTACCACTATCGCTATCGCGTCGGCCGGGGCAGCATGCTGCCCGCCAACCCGACGGCGGATCAGATTCGCCTGGGCGATCATTACCCGCCCAAACTGGCCACCGCCGATTTCCCGGACACGCTCCGCTGGATGTGGCGCGGATACAAGCTGCCCTGGTATCCGTAGCCTTTGCAGTCACCGTCGACCGCGCCTAAAATGGGGGCGAGCCGCCCAATCCAATCTCGCTAGACGGAGACACGCAATGGCCCCTTTTG
>JAXDMH010000172.1:0-6064 GCA_034666225.1 Myxococcales bacterium | reverse complement strand
ATGCGCAGCAGGTTTTCCGGTTTGATGTCGCGGTGAATGATGCCGGCCTGATGAAGCGCCGCCAGACCAGCCACCAGCGCGTACGCGTCGGCCACGCATTCCGCAAAGGGGCGCGCGGCGGCACCGGCCCGGATGTTTTCGCGAACCGTGCCTTTGGTCGCCAGCTCCATCGAGAGAAAGCGATGACCGTCGGATTCGCCGATATCGAAGACGCGGCAGACGTTGGGATGCTGGATCTGTCGGCCGAGGCGCAGCTCGCGCGAGAATCGTTCCGCCCAGTGGGGATCGCTGGCCAGTTCCTGGCTGAGGATCTTCAGCGCCACCGGCGTCTGCGTGATGCGGTCGAAGGCGCGCAACACGAAACCGCTGCCGCCCTTGCCGACGAAGGTCTCGATCTGGTAGCGGCCGGCCAGGACCGTGCCCCGTTCCAGGTCAACGGGAGGCTCGACGAGGATCGCTTCCTCACCGACGTCCGTCACGCTCAAACTGCCGACACTGTCTCGGTCGGAAAGCTGAACGCTACCCACCCACCTTGCCACGGTCATTTGCGGGGCGAGCGTACCGCTTTTTCGCACTGCGGCCAAGTCTTGTCATGTCGTTTCGCTCCCGCAAGATCGGTCCACGCCATTTGTTCGCGAACGGATAATTCCCTGTGGTTTCGTCTGAAAAACTGGACGATTCGCCCAACCGCCACCCGGACGTTTCGCCGGCTTTCGGCCGACGTTCGGCCCAATCTCGGACGACCCTGGGACGAAGACATATGACTTGGGCGGTCAGATCGAAACCGTCATATGACTTCGCCGCGGCCGGCCTGGCCTAGCGATCGGCCCAGCCAGCGGCGTCGCGAGCTTACGTGAGGTTCCAACCGGGATAGATCGACGGCATCACTCTTGCTGTAGGTCGTGACGACCTATGAAAGTCATGTTGATGTCGAAAGACCGCAGCTTCTGCAACCGCGCCCGGTTGGCCTTCGCCCGCGACGGGAGCGCCGTCCGGATCGCCGACCGACAAGGCATCTGGTCGCACGAGACGACTGACGACGACGTCATGCTTCTGCACTCCGCGAATCCCGCCAGCGCCACCCGGTGGTGTCGCGTCGCCCGCCGCGTCCGGCGGATCGGCCCCCTCATCGCCTGTTGCGACGTTCTGGACCCGGCGGGCGTGGCCTCGGTCCTGGATGCCGGCGCCGACGACGTCGTACTGTCGGCCGTTCCCGACACCGAGCTGCTGGCACGGGTACGGGCTGTCTGCCGCCGCACGCGGTCCGTGGTTTTGGGTCAGCGCCGCCACGGCGCCATCATCATCGACTCGACCACCCGGGCGGCTGCGATCAACGGCATCACGGTCCCCTTGCGACGGGCCGAGTTTCGGCTGCTGAGCTACCTCATCGCCAACGCCAACCGCGTGGTCGGCGCCCGCGAGCTGATCGAAGACGTCCTGGGCGGCCAGCACACAGGCGACACCGCCCTGATCCGGGTGCACCTGTCGCAGTTGCGTCGCAAGCTGGGCACCGCGGGCGCGGCCATCGAGACGGTGCGCGGGCAAGGCTATCGGTTGGCGCCGGAAGCGGCCGAAGGTTCGTTGATGAAGAGTGCTTGAAGCGCTGGCGTAAAGCCGCACCGGGGCGGCCGTAGAGACAGCAAACGGCGGCGTGTGTGAGGCGGGGCTCCATTCGCTCCGTCGCGGGGGCGGCAAAGGTGGGGTTCCCTCCCGTGCTTGTGATATCCCCAGCAGACAGGATTGTGATGGTGGAGGTGGTAGTCCGGGCGGCCCGTTACGTGCGCTGGTCGATCGGGACGTAGTGGTTCAGCACCGGCCCGGTGTAGATCTGGCGCGGGCGGCTGATCTTCGTGGACGGGTCGTCGAACATCTCTTTCCAGTGGGCGATCCACCCCGGCAAGCGACCGATGGCGAACATGACCGTGAACATGTTCGACGGAATGCCCAGGGCTCGATAAATGATGCCGCTGTAGAAATCGACGTTCGGGTACAGCTTGCGCTCGACGAAGTACGGGTCGGTCAGCGCCGCCTCTTCCAGGTGGTAGGCGATGTCCAGCAAAGGGTCGGGCACCGTCAGCTTCTTGATGACCTTGTCGGCCGCCGCCTTGATGATCTTCGCCCGCGGGTCGTAGTTCTTGTAGACCCGGTGGCCAAATCCCATCAGCCGGAAGCCCGAGTCCTTGCGCTTGGCCAGCTCGACGTACTTCTGCGGTCCGCCGCCGTCGGCCTGGATCTGCTGCAGCATCTCCAGCACCTCTTCGTTGGCGCCGCCATGCAGGGGTCCCCACAGCGCGCAGATTCCGGCCGAGATTGCCGCGAACAGGTTGGCCTGCGAGCTGCCGACCATGCGCACGGTCGACGTGCTGCAGTTCTGTTCGTGATCGGCGTGCAGGATCAAGAGCAGGTTCAGGACCTTGACCAGCTCCTCGTCGATCTCGTACGGCTCGGCCGGCACCGAGAACATCATGTTCAGGAAGTTGGCGCAGTAGCTGAGGTTGTTCTTGGGATAGACGAACGGCTGCCCGATCGATTTCTTGTACGAGTAGGCGGCGATGGTCCGCATCTTCGACATCAGGCGGGCGATGGTGGCCTCGGTCTCTTCCCGGTTCTTCACGTCCAGCGCCTGCGGATAGAAACTGGAAAGCGACAGGACCATCGCCGACAGGATGGCCATGGGGTGCGCCGTCCCGGGATAGCCGTCGAAGAACCGCTTCATGTCTTCGTGGAGCATCGAATGCCGGGTCAGCTGGCCAGAGAACCGGGCCAGCTCCTTGGCGTTCGGGAGCTTTCCGTTGATCAACAGGTAGGCCACCTCGACGAAGGTCGACTTTTCCGCCAGCTCTTCGATCGGGATCCCCCGATAGCGAAGGATGCCCTTTTCACCGTCGAGAAAGGTGATGGCGCTGGTGGTGGAGGCGGTGTTGACGAACGCCGGGTCGATGGTGACGTACCCGGTCTGGCCACGGAGCTTGCCGATGTCGATCGCCCGTTCGTTCTCGGTTCCTTCACCTGCGGCGCCTTTGCTTGAGTATTTTCCGGCACGAGCTCCCTCCGTTGGCCTTCGGTGCGCAGCATAGCCTATATACTCCCGCCGTGAACCCGATAACCGCAGCCGCCTTGTTGCTATTCGCCGTCGACGCCGGTCCGGCGACGAACAGCGAGCGCACCTCCGGCAAGATCGGTCAGACCGACAAGACCGAGACGACATCCGCCGCCGCCGACAATGAACCGCTGCCTGCCCTGCTGGCGCGCATGGACGCGCTCTATCGTCGCCGCGATGACCGCACGGCCTGGGCCGAGGAGCAAAAGCTGGCGGCCGCCGCGCTGGCGCGAGCGCCCGGTGATTACGGCGTCCTGTGGCGGGCGGCGCGCGTCCACTTCTGGCTCAGCGATGACGCCTCCGCGGGCAGCGACCAGCGATCGAAGTGGGGCAAGCAGGGATGGGACCTGGCCGAGCAGGCCATCAAGGTCAATCCGGGCGATGTGGCCGGTCACTACTTCGCGGCCGTCTGCATGGGGAACTATGCCCTGGGCCTGGGAATCATGCGCGCGCTTTCCCAGGGTCTGGAAGGAAAGTTCAAGGAAAGGTTGAAGCGCGCCGAGGAGCTGGACGGGCGTTACCAGCAGGGAGGCATCCCCACCGCCTGGGGCCGGTTTTACGACAAGCTGCCGTGGCCCAAACGCGACCGCAAGAAGGCGCAGCAGTACGAGCGCGAGGCGATGAAGATCAACCCGGCCAGCCTGCGCGCCCGCGTCTACCTGGCATCGTCGCTGCTGGACGACGACAACCCGAAGGAAGCCAAGGCGCTGCTGGACGAGGTGGCGGCGGCGCCCGTCGGCCGCTATGACGCGGCCGAGGAGCAGCGCTCGAAAAACATGGGCGCCGCCCTGCTGCCCCAGGTTCTGGCCAAGCTCAAATAGCCCGGGCGAAGGTGTCGGCGCCGGCTGGGCCGTGGAGAACGGTCGTCGTCACGGCGCTGCAGGGCTGCGGATAGAAAAGGTAGTTGGCGATGGTCGGCTGGCCGGAATAGCGCTCGGCATAGTCGCCGGCGTCGAACCCGGCGGGCGGCTCCATGATCTCGCCGAAGTCGATGTGGCGAATGTCCATCTCGGCCAGCACCGCCACCAGCGTTTGAAACCGTTTGAGCAAGATCGGATCGAAGACGCCGGTGCGCGGGACCTCGGTGATGACCAGCGCACCGTCCGACCCCGGCAAGCGCTCAAGGCGCATGGCCACCTGCTGGACGCCGGCGCAGCGGGCGACGCTGGAGAGGGCCACGCGCAGGTAAAGCTCATCGATGACGTCGCCCTCGGCGGCGGGCGGGGCCAGCCCCTCGCGGATCTCGACCAGCGACGGCGTGCGACCCAGGCAAAGGACATAGACGTAGTCGCAGTACTCCTCGGCGGTGCCCGGGCGAAAAACCGCCAGCGCCTTCAGGCGCGCGGCCAGCGCGGCGGCCAGCGCCTGGCCTTGTTGCGACCCGACGCCGGCACGAAAGGCCGCTTCCTCATCACGCTCGGCCCAGCGCTTGGTCGGGTACAGCCGGGCCAGCATCTCGTCGATGGCGGCGAACATGGGGCCCTTGCGGGCGTCGCAGCCCCCTTTGCGCCCGCAATCGCTGCAACCGCCGCCGCTAGTGTCCGACACGTTTCGCCGCCGCCAGCGCTTCGTCCATCATCGGCTGGTGCTGCGCCGGATCGGCCCAGCGCGCCCTCCCCTCGGCCGGAAGCTCGGCGATGGGATCGAAATAAAAATAGTAACGTCCGATTTCGACGCTGGGGCTGGTGAACACGGAGATGCCGGTCACCCGGTCATAGTGTTCGTACGAGTGGGCGTCGCGCTTGCCGCCGCCGCCCGGCGCATCGACCACGACGGTGGGCGTGTTGAAGCCGGCGGTGTTCCCGCGCAGCGACTTCTCGATGTCCAGGCCCGTCTGCAACGTGGTTCGAAGATCTTCCACGCCCTTCACCAGGTCATGCATATAGATGTAATAGGGGTGGACGTTGACGTGGCCGAGGCGCTTGACCAGCAGGCGCATGGTGTCGACCTGGTCGTTGACCCGTCGCTGCAGGACGGTCTGGTTACGCACGGTGATGCCGCGCTCGAACAGCTTGTCCATGGCCGCCTTGGTGATGGCGGTGATCTCGTTCGGGTGATTGAAGTGGGTGTGGATGACCACCTCCTTGTGAAGCGCCCGCCCCTTCTCGACGATGCGCGTGACCGCGTCGGTCCAGGCATCGTCGGTGAGGATCTTCTGCGGCATCACGGCCGGACCCTTGGTGGCGTAGCGCATGCGCCTGACGTGGGGGATGGCCAGCAGCGCCTCGCCGATCTGGGTGATCTGTTCGGGGCGCAGCTGATAGACGTCGCCGCCCGAGATGACGATGTCCTCCAGCTCCGGGCGCGAGGCGATGTAATCGAAGGCGCGTTGCCAGCGCTCGGCGTTGACCTTCAGCTGAAACTTGGACACCTCCTCGGTGTCGATGCCGACGGCATAGCTGCGCGTGCAGAAGCGGCAGTAGACCGGACAGGTGTCGAGCGGCAGGAACAACGCCTTGTCGACGTAGCGGTGGGTCAGCCCCGGGACCGGCATGTTGGCCCGTTCGTGCAATGAATCGAGATCCAGCTTGGGGTGGTCGGGCAGATGCCGCGAGATCACCGGGATGAACTGCAGGCGCAGCGGATCGTCGTAAGGGTTGCTCCAGTCGATCAACGACAATAGATAGGGCGAGACCCGAACGGACATGGGCGCCCGTTCAAAGCCGCGCTGGGCGTCGGCGATGAAATCGTCCGAGACCAGCCCGTGGATGGCGGCCAGCAGCTTGGGAATGTTGGTGATCGAGTGCTTGGCTTGCCAGCGATGGTCCAGAAATTCGGCCTCGCTGATCTCGGCGTAGGCCGGGAGCTTGCGCCAGAACGGGCCTTCCAGCAGCTGGGTATGCCGCAGCGTGGCCGGATCCACCGGCGGCTTCAGCGCGGTGGGCGGGGGCGCCATCACCGGCAGCTTGTTTTCCACGGCCATGCGTTTACAGCGTAACGTGCCAACGCGATTGTTGCCAAACG
>JAXDMH010000171.1:0-4297 GCA_034666225.1 Myxococcales bacterium | reverse complement strand
GCGGACCGCAGATGGCGGCGCCCTCGATGGTGCCGGCGGAGAAACGCAGGCGCAGCACGGCGTGATGAATGGCCCGCCGCACGGACCAGTCCGGCGGCGTGCATTCCTTCCAGAAGCAGGCGGTCGGGGCGTGGTCCAGCGCGCCGCCACCGACGCCGGCGGTGACGTGCACGACGCCGTCTTGCGGGGCGGTTCGTTCGTAGGCGTGACTGTGACCGTTCAGGTTGAGGACGTATTTGGGAAAGCGGCGAGCCAGCGTGGCCATGGCCCGTTGCAGGGCGGTCACGCCGTTGTGGTGTCCCGACGAAAACGCCGGGTGATGGCCGAAGGTCACCAGGAATCTGATGGCCGGATCGCGCTCCGCCGCCGAGAAGATCGGTTCGACGGCGGCCCGCCAATCGCTCCAGGTGCTGGGGCGGTACGGCTCCGGGTAGGCGACAAAGCGCGTGTTGCCATAGTCGAACCAGTACCAGTCTTCGCCGCAACAGCCGGCAGCGGGCGCGCGGTTCGCGGTCTGGGCGTGGGGCAGCGCGAACCGCCCTTTATAGTTGCGCAGATCATCGTGGGCCGGGTTTTCCCACTCGTGGTTGCCCCAGACGGGCATGTACGGCGCGTCCTGCGACCAGACCATGACGTCGTTGAAATGTTGGTCGACGGCGCCGGCGCGCAGATCGCCGTACGTGAGATCGCCCAGCACCAGCACCAGGTCGGGTCGCGCGTCGGCCACCATCTGCTGGATGCGCCCGACGTTCGGCCAGATGGTGGTGGCGCCGATGTCGCCCTGGGCGACGACGGTAAAGCCGCTGTCCCCGTGCGCGGGCGGCGCATGAAATCCGTGCCAGGCGTCGCCCTCACCGATGGCATATTCATAGCGACCGCCCGGCTTCAGTCCGTGGACGGTCGCTTCCCAGAACGGACCGGGCGAAGAAAACGGCACCGGCCGCGGCGTCCGACCCGCCACCGATTGTTCAGCACCATCCTTTGCCCGCCAGCGCACCGTGGCCGCCTCGCCCCGCCAGTCGAACGTCACCGACGTGGGCCCCGTGATCGTCCAGTGAATCTCGTCAGCCCCCGCGCTCTTGACCGCCGCGTCCTCCGCGCCAGCCAACCGTTCGGCAATTACCGCAAGAAAAACCGCCAGCAGTCCGATCGCTCGGCGCCTATCCAAGCAACCGGGAGGCCCGGCTCTGCCGGGCCGGCTCACCTTGCGAGAGGCGCCGGGGAGAGCCGGCGAGAGGGGCCAGCAGGCCCCTTTCGCCCTCACCCGCATGTGCCGCGCTGGCGGAGAAGATGATCGGCCAGCACCAGCGCCATCATCGCCTCGACGATGGGGACGGCGCGCGGCAGGACGCACGGGTCGTGGCGGCCGCGTGCCTTGATGGTGGTGTCCTGACCGTGGATGTCCACGGTCTCCTGCTCGCGCAGGATGGTGGCGGTCGGTTTGAACCCGACGCGCAGCAGGATCTCCTCGCCGTTCGAGATGCCGCCCTGCACGCCGCCCGACCGATTGGTCCGCGTCCGGACACTACCGCTGGCGTTGTAGAAAGGATCGTTGTGCTGGCTGCCGGTCAGGTACGTGCCGGCGAATCCGCTGCCGATCTCGAAACCTTTCGCCGCCGGCAAAGACAGCATGGCCTTGGCCAGATCAGCGTCCAGCTTGTCGAACACCGGCTCACCCAGGCCGGCGGGGACGCCGCGGGCCACGGCTTCCACCACGCCGCCCAGGGAATCGCCGGCTTTTCGCGCCTGATCAATCAGCGCGATCATCTCCGTCGCTATGGCACCGTCGGGGCACCGTACGATGTTGGCGTCGACGGCGGCCGTGGTGACCGTCGACGGATCGACGGCCGCTTCCAGGTTCTGCACGCGTTTGACGTAGGCGACGATGTCGACGTTGCCACCCGTCACCGCCGCCAGTGACGTCAGCACTTTGCGCGCCACCACGCCGGCCGCCACCCGTCCGATGGTCTCGCGCGCGCTGGCCCGCCCGCCGCCTTGCCAGGCGCGGATGCCGTATTTCGCCTGATAGGTGAAATCGGCGTGCGAAGGGCGGAACTTGTCGCGCATCTCTGCATAGTCGCCGCCGCGCGTGTCGTGGTTGCGCACCATCATGGCGATGGGCGTTCCTTGCGTCAGGCCCTCGTGAATCCCCGACAGGATCTCGACCTGATCTTTTTCCTGCCGCTGCGTGGTGATGGCGCTCTGACCCGGGCGGCGCCGCTCCAGCTCGCGCTGGATCTCCTCGACGGCGACCGGGAGGCGCGGCGGACATCCATCGATCACCACGCCCACGGCCGGGCCATGCGATTCGCCCCAGGTGGTGACGCGGAACAGGGTGCCGAACGTGCTTCCGCCCATCTATTTGCCGGGGAGAATGTCGATCATCCCTTTGTGCACCGACTCGCCGACCAGCGCGTGGGTGCGGCCACCGTCCTCTTCGATCTGCAGAAAGCGATCGCCGGCGGCGCGGTATCGCCACAGCTGGTGCGATCCCGGCGACCGCCCCGGCACGGTGCCGGCGATCTGCACGGTGGCCGGCCCGCTGAGACGCAGGATGTACGTCAGGTTCTGGTAATTGATGGTCTGCGGCGGCGGCACAGCCATGGCCAGGTCCTTGATCTCGTGCAGAATCAGCAGACGATCGTCCATGTCGTCCAGCACGGGTTCAATCCACAGCACCGTGTCACCGTCGACGGCGCGGGCCAGCGGGTGCAGGCGGCCGTTGATCGTCCAGGTCATGACGCCTTCAACGATATAGTCCTGGCCCAGGTAACTGACGACGTCGCGGACCTGAATCTTCATATGGATGATCTCCCCATGACGCTCCTGATGATCCTTTTAATATCGGCTGGTAACCTTGACACGGCAATGAAGGACCGATTATACGGGTCGCCGCCCACCTGGCCAGCCCAGGTTAGTGCCAACGTGGGTGTCAGCGTCAGTGCCGGTGTCAGCGTCAGTGCCGGCGTCGGCGGCAGGAGAAAACGGTGAAGCTCGAGCTCATCAGGGTGATGGACAATGACGGTCGCGTCGTCCATCCCGAACGCGAACCCAAAATCCCCGGCGACGATCTGCGCACGCTGTTCCGGACCATCCTGCTGGTCCGGCTGCTGGACGAACGCATGCTGCGCCTGCAGCGCCAGGGTCGCCTTGGTTTCTACCTGGCCTCGACGGGCGAAGAGGCCACGCACATCGGCGCCGCCTATGCCCTGCGCCCGACTGACTGGTTTTATGCGGCCTACCGCGAGGTGGGGGCGGCGCTGTACCGCGGCTATCCGCTGCGCACGTTCATGTGCCAGCTGTTCGGCAACGCCGAGGATCCCGTGCGCGGCCGACAGATGCCGGTGCACCATTCCATCCGCAAGCTGAACTTCGTGTCGATCAGCTCGCCGGTGGCCACCCAGATCCCACACGCCGTGGGCACCGCCTGGGCGGCCAAGCTGCAGAAGAAGGACGACGTGGCCGTGGCCTTCTTCGGGGAAGGCGGATCGTCGACGCCCATCTTCCACACCAGCTTGAACTTTGCCGGCGTGTTCAAGACGCCGGCGATCTTGGTTTGCCGCAACAACGGCTGGGCCATCTCCGTGCCGCGATCCGTGCAGACCGTGACGCCGACTTTCGCGCAGAAGGCCGTGGCCTATGGCATTCCGGGCGTGCTGGTCGACGGCAACGACATCCTGGCGATGATTCATGTCATCGGCGAGGCGGCGGCGCGCGGCCGCCGTGGCGAAGGCGCCACGCTGGTCGAGGCGCGCACCTATCGACGAGGCGCGCACAGCTCGTCCGACGATCCGTCGGTGTATCGCGACCCGGGCGAGCCGAAGGAATGGGAGAGCCGCGATCCCCTCGATCGTCTGCGCAAGTACCTGACGGCCAAGAACGAGATCGACGCCGCGACAGAAGCCAGGATGCGTGACCAGATCACCGACGAGATCTCTGATGCGCTGGCCTACGCCGAAAGCCGTGATCCCAAGCCGCCCCTGCACAGCATGTTTGAAGACGTGTACGGCGACATCCCCTGGCACCTGCGCGAGCAGGCCGCCGAGCTGGAAGCGCAGATGAGCAAGCACGCCAGCACCGACGGCAGCGAGCACCAGCGGACGGGCTGACCAGATGCGCGGCGCAGCGCGGGCGGCCGCCGTCGCTGTCGCCCTGGGCCTGGGGGGCGGCCTGCCAGGCGCGGCCGGCGCCGACACCATTCGCGTCGACGTCACGCCGTCGCACGCCACCAATCAGTTTCGCCCGGCCTATGCGCTGGGCGCCGGCATCGATCGCATGTCGGCGGCGGCGACCGACC
>JAXDMH010000170.1:0-10133 GCA_034666225.1 Myxococcales bacterium | reverse complement strand
GGGGTCGCGCGTCCCGGCGCCTTGCCCTTGCCCCAGCGACACCGGCACGGTGGTGCGGCGCTGACCCTCGCGCGCCGTGGCTCGCTGCAAAAGGCGCTCGGTCTCCCGGCGCACCAGCTTGGCGTGGGCGTGAAATTGGTGCATCAGGGCCTCGACGGCGGGAGCCACGGCCGGACGAATGTCCCCCTCGCTGGCGCGCGCGTTCGGGCACAGGATGGGCGCCACTGCTTCCTGCAGGGCAAAACGCAGCTGGTCCTGGCGCCGTTCAGCGGCGGCGTGGATGGCGATGCGCGTGCGCAAAAGCCAGGCCCGCGCTGCCTGAAAAGCGGACGCCACCCGTTCGGTCATCACCCCTTTGGCCTGCAACTCGCGCGGCTCGCCGGTGCCAAAGCGAGCCATGGCCGCCCAGCGACCGACGCAGAGATCGCGCATGCCGCCCGGCCCATTTTTCAGGTCGGGCTCCAGAAGAAAGATCGTGTCACCGAACCGGCTGTGACGGGCGCGCTGCTCGGCGCGCAGGCGGGCCACGAAGTCGTCGGCGGCGGTGGCCGCCACCCGCTTGTGAAACTCGGCCAAGAATCTTCCGGCCAGCGCCTGGTCGCCGATCAAAAAACGGGCATCCAGCAGCGCGGTGGCCGCCGCCAGATCCGTTGCCGGCAGCGACAGCGCCTGGTCATAGGCGCGCACGGCATGACCGGCGTCCACCTTGGCGTCCCACAACGGGTACAGGATGGCCTCGGCCAGGGCCTGGGCGGCGCGTCCCGGGCGTTCGGCGCACAGGACCAGCAGGTCCAGATCCGAAAATGGCGCCAGCTCGCAGCGCCCGAATCCACCCGTGGCCAGGATGGCCACCGGCGTGGAACATTTCGCCACTTCCGGCCCAGCCACCGTCATCAAGATGCGGTCCACGTCCAGCGCGAGATCGCGGGCGACGGCGATCCCGTCCGTCTCGGTGCGGATGGCCTCGCCGGCGCGCGTCCGGGCCTCGGCAAACTGCTGGGCGATCGATTGACTCATCGGGGCTGCAATCTACCAGAGGAAGGCGATCGCATTGCATTGACGCCGGTCCGACCGTACGGCACGGTAAGACCCATGGCAGAGATCGAGTTGGCGCCGTTGTCGCACCGCCTGGACGACGACGAGATGAAGACCCTGGCGCGTTCGCTGGAGGAGCTGGGGATCACCGGCCTGCACAAGGCCGACGAACATTCGGCGCACACCATCGCTGCTCGCCTGTCCGAGGAGGCCCTGACGGAGTTTCTCGACCGGCTGGACGCCCACGACATCGGCGCGGAGATCTACCTCCCCTTCGAGTTCGACGGCCGGGTGACGGTCGGCGAATATCGGGTGGCTTCATCCCAGTCTCTGCTGGAAGTGCTGGAAGAGATGAAGGAGGAGCTGGACGTCGATTCCGAGGAAGAGGAAGACGAAGAAGAGGAAGACGCGGAGGAAGACGAGGGCACCGTCATCGAAGCTCAGCTGCGCCACATCTGGCACCTGGTGGCCGACGGCGCCGTGGAATCGATCGAGAAGAGCCTCCCCCTGCATCTGCAGGTCTGAATCTACACGTCTGGATCCACCAAGTCTGATCCGCCACCGGCGTCAGGCGCGCATGAAGATGTGCGACGGAATGGCCGCCCGGTAGACGCCGCGCAGCTCCACCTTTCGTTCCAGGTCGCGAATCACGGCGGCGCCGACGTCGATCTCGTAGAGCTCGTTGACGTTGTGGATCCCGCCCGGGGCGAAGACGTTGATCTCGAGGATCTTGTCGCCCACCAGATCGACGCCCACGAAGTAAAGGCCGTCCGCCACCAGGCGCGGGCGCAGCAGGTCGCAGATTCGGCGCTCGCCTTCGGAGAAATCGGTGCGCCGACGCGAGCCCCCCACGTGCATGTTGTTGCGGATGTCGTCCTTCGGACGCATCCGTTTGTAGGCCACCACGTGTCCGTCGATGGTCAGCGGCGTTCCTCCCAGCAGCAGAACCCGTTTGTCCCCCTTGGTCACCGCCGGCAGGTATTCCTGAACGATGAGGTAGCCGTCCCTGCGGACGGTGGAGATCATCTGTTGCAGGTTCGCCGCCTGGGCGCGGCTGACGTAAAAAACATTCTGCCCGCCGAAACCGGCCAGCGGCTTGATGATGGCCGGACCGTCCAGCTCGCGCAGGAAGGCCCGCACCCGTTCGATGGAGCGGGTGATCAGCGTCTTGGGGCGCAGCTCGACCGGGAAGCCGGCCAGGTACATCTTTGACCCGGCCCGCAGCAGCCCGTCCGGATCATTGACCACCATGACCCCGGACTGTTTCAGCCGGCGCCCAAAATCGATGGCCGGGTTGAAGGTGTCGCCGTCCTTGGCCCCCGCGTTGGGATTGTTGCGCAGAAAGACCACGTCGAAATCACCCAGGCGGGCGTCTTCGTGGGGGGCATCGCGCGCGGTCAGCGCCTTGGCGTACGCCGTGACGTCCCGCAATCGCCCCGCCTTGGGCCTGACGATGTCCCCGATAACGTCGGCCGTATCGCCCTGGGAAAGGGCGTCGATCGACACGAAAGCGACGTCATGGCCCCGCCTATGGGCGGAAAAAGCCAGATGCAGCGTCGTATAGGTCGGGCGCTGGGTCCGTACGTTGTTGACGACGAAGCAAAGCCGCATAAAGGTGGTCCAGGGCCGAACTTAGCAAGCCAGTATACGCTGGGAATCTGGGCAGAATTCGGCTAAAATTCGGCGAAGCCATGGCAGGCACCACCCTTAGAGGGATCGGCGACGACGAGGACGAGGAGGGAGAAGGAGAAAAAACACCTCCTCCCCCCTCCACCGCGGATGATCCGCAGACGTTGTCGGGACCCACCATCGTCGACAGCGCCAAGGTCGCCGAGAGCCTGAAAAAGCTCCGGTCGCTGGATGACTTTCCCAAGACCCCGCCTCCGGCGCTGGTGCCCAACCCCATCAGCAGCCAGATGAGCAAAACAATGATGGGGGGCATCGGCCTTGACCTCCCGGGCAAGCCGGTTCCTCCTCCCGCCCTGGGGACGGGAACGCTGTTCGGGATCGGCGTCCCCAACCTGACGGGGAGCAGCGGGTCCCTCCCGGGCATCTCCACCACCCACACCCTGGCGGGTGTGGTGGCTCCGGAAGAGATCGACGACGCCACCATCCCCACCAACGCCGTCAGCGGCGTCATTGAACGCGACATCCGCGGGACGGTGATGGGCCACGACCGGCACATCGGCGAGCGCCACCGCCCAGCGGAGGGGGGGAGGGTCGTCACGGAAAGGGGGCTCAGCGGCGAGTTCTCCGGTGGTGAACGCCACTTCTTTGAAAGCGAACCGATCAACACCGAGTTTGAACCGGAGTTCAAACCGAACCCCTACGCCCGCGTAGGCGTGGCCCTGGCCGTGGCCGGTGTCTTCATCGCGGCGGTCTGGGGATACGTCCGCTATCGCCGATTCGAGCCGCCACCGACGGAAGCGCAGACCGCGCCTGCTCCCGCACCAACGCCTGTGCCGACGCCGCCTCCCGTCGCCGCGACACCCACGCCGCCACCACCCGCCCCGGCCGCGGCTGCCGAGGAGCCGGTCAAGGCGTCTCCACCGGCGACTCAAGAGCCCACGCCAGCCGCCGCTGCGCCAACACCGACCCCGTCCGCGACCATCGCCGCGCCAGCCACAGTCCCGACGCCAGCACCGCCCACGGAAGGCCCCCCACCGACACCGGTGCCGCCCGAAGCGATCGAGCCTCCCGTGACCAAGAAGGTGGCGCCCTCGACCAAGATCGCCGACAAGGAGAAATCGTCGTCGACCACGGAAAGCGACAAGCCCAACACGCGTCCGACCACCCGTCCGACGACGCGTCCGACGCCCGCGGTGGCTACCGACCGGCCCAAGCCTGTCAAGGAGAAGGCGCCCATCCTGGAGCCGTCCCTGTCCGCGCCGCCCCCGCGCCGAGCGATTCGGCCGGTGACTTCGCTGGAGTCGACCCGCGCCGGGAGCCCGCCGGCCAAACCTTCCGGCATCCTGCGGGAGATGCCGTCGCTGGCGCCGCCACCCAAGCCAGCGCGGGCAGCCTCGGCCGCGCCCATGCAGCCGGGCGCGACCTTGCCCGTGCCCAAGGCCAAGCCGACCAAGAGGCGCGGCGAGGACGATCCCGACGGCACGCTGCCGCTGTCCATCGATTGATTGACGTTGGTTGATCGACGTTGGTTGACTGACGGTCGATTGATCGTTTTCGCGCTGATTTCGCGCCGTCCGCCTTGCTGGTTGGCATGACGCGTGATACGCCTTACGCAGAATGCAGATAGCGCCGGATCAAATTGATCCCGACGCCGCGAAGGTTGTTCAGAGACTGAGACGATACGACCACGCCGCCTACCTGGTCGGCGGGTGCGTGCGAGATCTCCTGCTGGGCCTCAAGCCCAAGGACTTCGATGTCGTCACCAGCGCGACGCCGCCCGAGATCAAAAGACTGTTTCGAAACTGCCGCATCATCGGCCGGCGATTCCGCTTGGCCCACATCTTCTTCGGCTCGAAGATCATCGAGACGTCGACCTTTCGGGCCAACCCCCGCGAGCTGGAGGAAGAAGAAGGGGAGATCAACGGCGCCAGCGAAGCGGACAACACGGATCTGCTGATCCGCCGCGACAACGTCTTCGGCACGCCCGAGGAAGATGCCCGCCGCCGCGACTTCACCATCAACGGGCTGTTTTACGACCTGGAGACCGGAAACGTGATCGATCACGTCAACGGCCTCACCGATCTGGAAGCGCGCGTGGTGCGCACCATCGGCGATCCCGACATCCGTTTTCGCGAGGACCCGGTGCGCATCCTGCGGGCGGTGAAGTTCGCCGCCCGCTGTGACCTGACCATCGAGCCCGAAACCTACCGGCGCATGATGGAGCACCGGTCCGAGATCGCCAAGTGTGCCCAGGCCCGCGTGTCGGAGGAGTTCTATCGTCTGCTGCGCGCCGGGGCGGCCAAGCGGTCGATAGAGATCCTGGTCGAGACCGATCTTTTAGAGCTGCTGTCACCAGAATTGTCCCGGGGTCTGAAAGGCGAGCCTGAGAACGACGACGCGCGCCTGCGTCGGGCCCGATTGTGGGGTTATCTGGCGGCGCTGGATCGGTCGACCAGTCGGCGGCCGGTTCCCCCCAGCAACAGCCTGCTGCTGGCGGTGCTGCTCTTGCCGCCGCTGCGCGATGCTCTGGACCCGGACAGCAGCGGCGTGCGCGACATCGGACAGCTGGTGGCGCAGGGGATCCAGCCCGCGCTTGAGCGGCTGAAGGCATCGCGGCGGGACGCCGAGCTGGCCCGGCAGATCCTGCTGGCCATTCGATACATCCTTCCGTCGCAGCAGCCGCGGCGCAAGCGGCCGCACCTGGCCGGGCGCGAGTTCTTCGACGAGGCGCTGCGCCTGTGCGAGATCATTTCAGAAGCCGAGGCGCAGGCGCCCGAGCTGGGCGGCCGGCCCATCGTCGCCGCCGAAGGCAGCGAGGCCGCCGCCGTCGGTGAGGGTCAGGACGGCGACGATTTCGCGCCCGAGCTGGAGCCTCTGGACACGTTCGAACGAGGACGCCGCCGCAGGCGAGGCCGCGGTCCGGGCGGACCGGGCGCCCCCGGCGTCGGCGACGACCGGCCGCGCGGCGGCCCGAACGGCGATCGCGTCAGCGTCGCCGCGGCCGCGGTTCGCTATCCGGCACCGCAGATTCAGGGGCTGGACTCGCTGCTGGCGGCGGCCAGCGCGCTGGTGCAGCGATCGGATCGCCCGGCGTTCCTGGGGACCGGCAGCTTCGGCGGCCCCTGGAGCACGCGAGTAGACTGATCGCCGTCGGCGGGCGATCAACCGGCAGTGTAGCGGGTGGGATCGGCCACGCCGGCGGCCTCGAAGCCGCGGCGGCGCAGCAGGCAGGCGTCGCAGGCGCCGCAGGCGGCTCCCGATGGGTCGGGGTCATAGCAGGAATGGGTCACGCCGTAGTCGATGCCCAGGGCGGTCCCGGCGCGAATGATGTCCGCCTTGGTCATGTGAATCAGCGGAGCGGAGATGGTGATGGGCCGCTGCTCGACGCCGGCCTTGGTCCCCAGGCGCGCCACCTCCTGCATGGCGGCCAGCCATTCTGGCCGGCAGTCGGGATAACCGGATGAGTCGAGCACGTTGACGCCCACCACGATGGTGCTGGCCGCGGTCACCTCCGCCACGGCGATGGCATAGGCGAGAAAGATGGTGTTGCGGGCCGGCACGTACGTCACCGGAATGCCGGTGCTCATCTCGGCCTCGCTGCGTCCCTTGGGCACGGCAATGGCGTCCGTCAGCGCCGAGCCCCCGATGGCCCGCAGGTCGAGCTCGATCACCTTGTGCGACGCCACGCCCAGCGCCGCGGCCACCCGTCGCGCGGCGTCCAGTTCGACCTGGTGGCGCTGGCCATAGCGAAAGCTGAGGGCGTGACAGCGAAACCCGTCCGCCTTGGTGAGGGCCAGCGCCGTCGCCGAATCGAGGCCCCCCGACAGAAGAACGATCGCGTCCGCCATGAATCCGCCTAGATTAGCTCGCCATGGCGCTGTCTCGCGACGATCAAAGAGCGGGCGCGGTTGAGCCATTCGAGGACGCCGCGCTTTACGATTGGGAATACCGGCGGCGGCGCAGCGACGTCCGGTTCTATCGCACGCTGGCCGACGAGCGCGGTGGACCGGTGCTGGATCTGGCCTGCGGGACCGGGCGCCTGCTTTTACCGCTGGTGCGGGACGGTCACGTCGTGGTCGGGCTGGATCAGTCGCCGCCCATGCTGGCCCGCGCGGCCGCGCGCCTTCGTCGGTTGGCCGCGCCCGCCCGGGCGCGGGCTCTGCTGGTGCGCGGCGACCTGCGCGCGTTCAATTTTCGCCGACGGTTCGCGCTGGCCATCTGCGCGTTTCACAGCATCCAGCACCTCATCTCAGACGATGGCCTGACGCGATTTCTGCGAGCGGTGCGGCGGTCGCTGGTGCCCGGCGGCTGGTTCGCCTTCGATATTTTCGCGCCAGAAAAACGTTTTCTGGCACGCGCCTCGGACCGTCGCTGGGACCGCACGGTTTTTCGGCATCCGGATGGCGGGCGGCTGGTCTACACCATGACGCCGCGGCTGTCCCCCGACGGAAAAACCCTGCTGATGACCATGTATTACCAGCCGATCGACGCTCGCGGGCGGCGGCGCGGCGCCGAGCGGGTGGTGCGGCTTTGCCACCGGCAACTGCCGCCCCCGACGGTGGACCGCCTGCTGAAACGTGCCGGCCTGCAACCTCTTTTCGCCTGGGGCGGCTTCGACGGCGCCCCACCCGACGGCGCTTCGGAGCAGCACATCTACCTGGCCAAGCGTCCCTGACGCACGACAGGGCGTTCTCCGACGGAAAAACGCCTTTTTTGCGCCGGTAATCCCCTTGACAGAATCACCCCCCCCGCTACGATGCCGAGGTCTTCTTTCGCAAACTTTCTGACGGAGGGCTGCCGAGATGGCCGAGAAAGTCGCAAAGCTAGGCGTTAGCCGCGAGAAGGACTTCATGTACTACGTCAAGGATGGCGGAGTGTGGAAGGTCCAGAGAAAGCAGCCGGGCGTCCCCAAAGGACGGCCAGAGAAGGTGGTCGACGGCGGCTTTGAAATGGACACCGACTACATCTACTTCGTCGATCGGGACGGTGATGTCTCTCGCGCCAAACGCGCCGTAGGTGGACAGAAACGGAAAAAGTCGGCCGGCGCCGCCAAGAAAAAGGCGCCCAAGAAAAAGGCCAAAAAACCGGCCAAAAAAGCAGCCAAAAAGGTCGCCAAAAAAAGCGCGAAGGCTGCCAAGGCCGTCAAGGCCAAGAAAAAAGGCAAAAAGAAAGGCAAGCGCTAGCAGACCCAGCGCGTCTCCGTCAGGTCCGAATCAGGCCGCTCCTGCCCTTGCTGGAGCGGCCTTTTTCTTGTTCGGCCCGCCCCCTTTGCGGCGACCGCCTTTCGGCGAGGGCGGCGATTTCTTCGGCTCCTCGTCGGAGGGCGCCGGCGGTGCGCCGGGCGTTGCGGTCGCTTGCGCGGGTGGCGGAAATCCAAAGCGGTAGAGGATCCAGCCGAACCCGATCAACGTCACCACCGACATCCACATGTATTGTTCGTCCAGCCAGGTGGGCATCTTCATGTTCGACCAGGGCATGGAATTGGGCAGCCAGCGGGTCGGGGCCCAGTCGATAAAGCTGGTCGCCGCCGTGACCGCCGCCAGGATGGCCCCGGCCTCGACGCGTTTGTAATAGACCAGCGCCACCGCGACCAGGAACGAATAGTAGTAACAGGTCAGCTCGCTGGGTCCGATGGCGATGGTCGTCGCGCTCAGCGCCGCTGCCAACCACGGGTCGGTCCCCCGCACGGCGAACCAGAGCAGGACCAGGAATCCGACGGCCAGCACCATGTACCAGACAAACCGTTCGTGGAAGGTGCGTATCTTTGCCTGTTTCCAGACGCCCCAGGCGTCCTCCGCCTTGTCGTTCTTCAGGATGTGACCGGCTTCGGACGGCTTGTAAGCCACCACCGTGCGCAGCCCCATGTAATTGGTCAGCGGTGTGGCCTGATGCTTTTCGGAGTTTTGAATAAACCGGCGATAACCGTCGATGCCGCCGCTGGTGACGAGGCTGAGGGGCACCAGCACCGCCACGGCCAGCGCCGCGCCAGCGAAGACAGACAGGTACCGACGGTCCAGTTTGCGCGTGCGCAAGAACTCTTGGATCAGGACCATCAGCGGACCGATCAGCAAGAAGCCCGGAAAAATTCGGAGCAGCGTTGCGTAGGAGAGAAAGAACCCGCCCAGCAGCGGCCGCTCTTTCTTGATCAGGCAGACGCCGCCCACCATGTAAAACAGCCAGTCCCAACGAAGATAGGCGCCGCCCGTCCAGTAGAACCGCGACGGGAAATTGGTGCCGAAGACCAGCAGCGCCACGCACAGCGTGCGCCAGCCGAAAGCCCACCAGATCATGGCCATCATCCCCAGGGCGAAGGCGGGATCCAGCAGCAGCAGCAGGACGACCTGCGTGAATGACGCCGGCGCGGTGTTGGCCAGGGTGGTGCCGACGATGTTCCAGACCGGGGTGCCGTTGTACCCGTGATCGGTCTGCGCCTCCTCCCAGCGTTTGATGCCGTGGCGGTTGCGGAAGAAGACCAGGTCGCGTTTGAACTGCTCCCAGCGCTGGGGCGTGAAGTGATCCTTGCAGCGCTCGGGGTGGGCCAGCACCTCGGCGGTGCCGCCGACAAAGTTGGTGCGCAGGTTCATGATCTTGCGCAGCTCGACCCGGCGGCGCAGCGACGGATCCTCGGCGTCGGCGACGGCCACGCAGTCATAGAGACGGTCGTACGACAGCTCGTTGAAGTACTTTGAACCGACGTAATAGTGGTACGTGTCCCAGATGTGAATGTAGTTGCCGAAGTGGCCCGAGCCGAAGTTCCAGTAGGCGCCGAACGAAAGAAAGCCGATCACCATCAGCAGGCGATCGCGCAGCTTCCTGAAGTCGTCCGCCCTCCCCTTCTTGGCCAGCCACAGCCCCCAGCCCAGCAGCGCGGCGCCGCACATGGCCAGCACCATCTCGAAACGGGCGCTGACTTCGTTTCCCCACCAGGAGAGTTTCCACCAGGGCGCCGCGGCCACGCGCGCCGGCGGCGCGTCGACGGTGCGCAGCCTGGGCGGGAACGGTGACGGCGCCTGACAGAAGGCCTGAAACTCGGACAGCGAATAGAAATTGTCGCCCAGGCCTTCGCCGATGCGCAGAAATCGAACCGGCGTGCTGTTGATGACGGCGGTGCGCGTGCGCAACCCGTGGTTGGGGACGATGTCGATCTCCGCCAGTTGTTTAAAGCTGTCGGCGCTGCCGGTCGTCGAACCGAAGATCTTGTAGGTGTCGTTGGCGTCGGCCTGCACCATGAACGCCGTCAGCGGATACGGCTGGCCCAGATCGTAGGTCACCGACCCCGCGCCGGTGTCGAAGACGATGGCCACCGGCGAATCCCACTGGGCGCCTTCCGGCGCGGCCGCGCCGTCGGTCACCAGCGACAAGTTTCCGTGCACGTCCTGGCGAAAGGCCGGCAGCTTGCGCGCCAGCAGGTTCTCGGTGCCGCATTCGGGAGAAAAATTTGCCTCCTCCGCGCGGGCGGGGCTGGGGGC